>PXAP01000209.1 GCA_003567115.1 Bacteroidota bacterium | reverse complement strand
GAAAAATTTAAAACCAAATTTGCCTGCGAAATAAAAAATTACGATGTAAAAAATTATTTCGAAAGGAAAGAAGCCAGAAAACTTGACCCCTATGCTCAATATGCTTTAATTTCAACCGATGAAGCGGTAAGGGATTCCGGCCTCGATTTGTCTGCGGTAAATCCTGATAAAGCAGGAGTTATATGGTCGTCCGGTATCGGCGGACTGCAGACTTTCTTTGAGGAAATAGCAGGATTCGTTAAAGGAGATTATACTCCCCGCTTTAGTCCTTTTTTCATTCCCAAAATGATCTCCGATATTGCTTCGGGGCATATTTCCATCAAATATAACTTCAGAGGCCCTAATTTCAGTACTGTTTCTGCATGCGCATCATCAACAAATGCATTGATTGATGCCCTTACCTATATAAGATTGGGGAAAGCAGATATTTTTATCACCGGGGGGTCAGAGGCAGCAATTAATGAAGCAGGCATGGGAGGATTCAATGCCATGCAGGCAATTTCGGTTAATAATGAAAACTATAAAACTGCATCACGCCCATTTGACCGGACAAGAGACGGCTTTGTCATGGGTGAGGGAGGCGGAGCTCTTATTCTTGAGGAATACGAACATGCTGTTAACCGGGGAGCAACTATTTATGCTGAAATAATCGGCGGGGGTATGAGTGCAGATGCCTATCATCTTACAGCACCCCAACCTGAAGGAATCGGAGCAGCAAAAGTTATGGAGAATGCAATTGAAGATGCAGGGCTCAAGCCCGAAGATATCGATTATATTAATGTTCATGGTACAGCCACACCCCTTGGTGACATTGCAGAAGTAAAAGGAATTAAAAAGGTGTTTGGTGAGCATGCATATAAGATGAACATAAGTGCTACCAAATCGATGATCGGTCACCTTCTTGGTGCTGCCGGTGCCGTCGAAGCAATTACTGCTATCCTTGCTGTAAAACATGGAGTAATACCACCGACAATCAACTTCAAACATGAGGATCCCGACCTGGATAACAAAATGAATTTTACATTTAACAAGGCTCAAAACAGAGATATAAATACAGCCATAAGCAATACTTTTGGTTTCGGCGGTCATAATTCATCAGTGGTTTTTAAAAAAATGCAGTAAAAACGTGCTTAACACTCTGATAAATTATATCAAGTCCTTTAGAAACAGAACTGCTCTGCAAAATAAAATCCGCTCTATTGCAGGAATCAAGCCTGTAAATATTGATCTTTACAAGTTTGCACTAACCCATAAATCCATTGGAAGACACCCATCTGATTTTCCCGGGCATAATAATGAAAGACTGGAATATCTTGGAGACGCAATATTAAGTGCAGTTATTGCCGATTACCTTTTTACTTTTTACCCCAATTACAATGAGGGATTCCTAACCCAAATGAGATCAAAACTGGTTAGCCGTGAAAATCTCAACAAAATTGCCCTAAAGATGGGAATTGATAAGTTGATCATGTTAAACAAACATGTAATTCCCGCACAAAAGCATATATTTGGTAATGCACTGGAAGCAATTATCGGGGCGATCTACCTTGACAAAGGATATCGAAAGACCAGAAAATTCATTATAAAAAAAATTATCAGAAACCAGCCTGATCTGGATAAAATAGCTTATGAAGAGAGGGATTTTAAAAGCCAGATCATTCAATGGGGCCAAAAGAATAAACAGGAAATCAGTTTTAAGAGTCACGAAATCATTCAAAAGGATAAACCCCAGCCGGCATTTGTTGCCACTATTCACATTATGGATATGTTGGCCGGAGAGGGACTCGGAACAACAAAAAAAGAAGCTCAACAACATGCGGCCCGGCAAGCCCTTAAAAACCTGCCTTCCTGATAAGGCCTGTATATTAATACGAATTCCCGCATTTTTCTTTGCATATTGTATTCATAAACTACAATCAACAGCATAACAAAAAGGATTCACCGGACTTGAAATACTGAGTTATCAATTCATGATTTTGTAACCATTGTCAAATAACCTGATAACCATACTTTATACAAATGAAGAAGGTTCATAAACTGAAGGTTTCGGACACTATTCCCTTTAAACTGCTGGGCATATCTTCGCACGAAAATGATTACCGCCTGAGCTGGGCTGTAAACAGGAAGCTGGGGCTCAGCTTCGGAAAAACCGACAATTTAACGATTCAGAATAACCTGAATACAGAAACCCTTGAATTTTCGGTTTTTCAATCCATCCAAAATGACAAGTCACTCAAAATGAACATAATTTCAAACAGATGCCCGGATGGGTTCCTGATAAAAGAGATGAAAAATATTGATTTCTTTCTTCAAATATTCGGAGAAGCCTCTGCGGCGTACCTTGAAAACATCGCTGCAAAGCTTAAAACAATAGATTTTGTCTCTGCCGTTTTTGAAATAAATCCGGACAAGTTTAAAAAAACATGGAATTTGCCGGCCGAATAAAGGTTTTTCCAATACAACTTTTTACCGCAAAATAATTTATGCGTTAAAAAGTGTTAAAGATTCACCGTTGCTGATTACAGTGAACTATCTTTGTAATAACCATAAAAAACAGCAGCCATGAGCAGAAGAGTTATCTGGATACTGATAGGTGTAATGTCTGTTGCAACCGCAGGCCTCATTATTGTTCAAAGAAACTGGATAAAAAATGCTGTTAAGGTAAAAGAACAGCAATTCAATTTTATTGCATCCCGCACATTGGGCACGGTAACACATGAAATAGAAAAACACGAAGCTTTATCAATGATAATTAATGAATTGCGCCCCTCTTCAGTAGCTGACAGCATAACCTATTCTTCAGGATTCACCATTAATTTTAATCCCCGGTATTTCCCGGCCGATCAACCGGGTTTTCAGCAGAGCCGATACTTTTATTCCGGACAAAAGATTGATAAAAGGGATTCTAATGAATCGCTCAACATTTTCTCTACACCACAAATAAGCATGTCCAGTATTGATTCTATCAGGATCTTCAGCCGCCCTGAGAATATTATGAGTGAAACTTCCCGGCTGGGATATACTATCTCACACAGAGCGGTAATGATTGAGAAGATAATAGACGAGATGATGAGTTACAATAAATGCATTGAAAAACGTCTTAACATACCACTTGTGGACAGCATTATAAAGAAAGAGATGCACAGCGCAGGAATCAATATTGATTACGAATTTGCCGTTAGCAATCAGGATGGCAAATTTGTGCTCACCACCGAAAATTTCCAGGAAAAACCCAATATGTTCAAAAGGAGGCTTTTCCCTAATGATGCCTTTATGAATCCAAGCCATATTGCCCTGTATTTTCCCGAACAAGAATCATACATAATGCAATCTGTAGGATTCATGATCGGATCTTCCGCTTTTCTTACACTGATAATTTTGGCTACTTTCGCTTCTACTATTTATATAATTATCAAACAAAAAAGGCTTTCTGAAATAAAGTCCGACTTTGTTAACAATATGACCCATGAGCTGAAAACTCCTATTTCAACAATATCTCTTGCTTCACAAATGTTGCAGGACGATAGCATACCACTTGAAAATAAAAACTTTGAGAATATTTCCACGGTTATTTACGATGAAAGCAAACGTTTGGGCTTCCAGGTTGAGAAAGTGTTGCAAATGGCTATTTTTGAGAAAGGAAGACTGAAGCTCAAACCAAAGGAAACAGATATTCACGATCTGATAAGCAATGTTGTAAATAATTTTATTATTCAGGTAAAGAACCAGAATGGAGAGATAATCCAGAATCTGGATGCAAAAAATCCGATAGTAAAGGTTGATGAGATACATTTTACAAACATTATCTTTAACCTCCTCGACAATGCTGTTAAATACAGTAATGGTATCACACACATAACGGTAAGGACAAAAAACAGCAACAATAATTTATTCATATCTATTGAAGATAAAGGTATTGGAATAAGCAAGAGAGATCAGAAAAGAATATTTGATCAGTTTTACAGGGTACATACCGGTAATATTCACAATGTAAAGGGCTTTGGCCTGGGCCTTAGTTATGTTAAGAAAATAGTTGATGAACACAATGGTAACATAAGCATCCACAGCGAACATAAAAAAGGCACCAGGTTCGATATTTCTCTGCCATTAAACAAAGAAACAGATGACAACAACCAAAACTAAGATCCTGCTGGCTGAAGATGATGAGAACCTGGGTCTGCTGTTAAGAGAATATCTTAAGGCCAAGGATTTTGAAACAAATCTCTTTGCCAATGGCGAGCTGGCATTCAGGGATTTTGTGAAGAACCGCTATGATATTTGTATCCTTGATGTAATGATGCCTGTAAAAGATGGTTATACCCTTGCAAAAGAAATACGGCAGGTTGATCAGGAAATTCCCATTATATTTCTTACTGCCAAGTCGATGAAAGAGGATGTAATCGAAGGATTTTCGATTGGTGCCGATGATTATATTACCAAACCCTTCAGTATGGAGGAGTTGCTTTTCAGGATAGAAGCCATACTCAGGAGGTCAAGCACCACTTATAAAAGTCCTCCACAAGATAAGTTCAATATCGGAAAATATGTTTTTGATATCAAAAAGCAAACACTTCAAATCGGAGATAAAGTTATCAAACTCACCACCAAGGAATCGGAATTGCTGAAGCTCCTGTGCAGCAACCAGAACAGGATACTGGACCGCAATTTCGCACTTAAGACCATATGGCTGGATGACAATTACTTCAATGCTCGAAGCATGGATGTTTACATAACCAAACTGAGAAAATACCTTAAAGATGATGATTCGGTCGAGATTATAAACGTTCATGGCAAAGGTTTTAAACTGGTAATGTGATCCTCATTAATTCATATATTTATCCTCTAAAAAACAAGAAAATCAGCGCCCTGGCATGCTTATGGCAAAGATTTTTTCTTCCCAAAGTCCAAAGCCTCAAGAAAATCTCCAGGTTTATGAAACAATCATCTAATAACCCCCCTCCTTCTTTCAAATACTAATCTGCCCATTTCATCGTTTTTTTTTGTATTTACATTATTAACCTTAATGAAAATTGCCGCTAATATTTAAACTGAATTAAAATAAAATTAAAGGGAAAAAGCTAAATTGGCAGAAATGAAGCTTCCCGCAAAACGTTGCGATGAATCTTCTGTTTCTTTGACTAAATTTTTTATTTTGCCGCTCTTCCCATTTTAAGCCCCGGGGAATGGGCCCGCAATTAAATTTCGCTTTTACTTTATCCATGAACCTTTTTTTATGACAAGAATACCAGTTATCTTAATATTTGTTGCTGTTACATTTCTTAATCCACCTGTTTGTTCTGCGCAAAGGCCGGGCATCGGGCTCAGCAACCAGGCGAGGATCACTCTTCTCACCTGCTCTCCGGGAGACGAACTATACTCAGTATTCGGTCACAGTGCTATCCGTGTAGAAGATCCACTTCTGGATCTGGATTGGGTATTCAATTATGGCACGTTTGATTTTTCGGATCCCCATTTTTATACAAATTTCGTTAGTGGAAAACTTAACTACATACTTTCAGTTTCAGAATACCGGCATTTCCAGCATGAATACATGATGGAAGAGCGGTGGATATGGGAGCAGGAGCTGAATATCACGGCCGGGGAACAGCAATATCTTTTTGACTCATTAATTATCAATTATCTGCCGGAAAACCGTTATTACCTCTACGATTTCTTTTACGATAATTGTGCAACCCGTATACGTGATATTTTCGTTGAAGCTATAAACCGGGAAATTGTATTTGACTACCAGCCCCTGGAACCGGACAAAAGCTTCAGGGAATTGCTGATGCCCTACCTCACTGAAAAGCCCTGGGCCAGACTGGGAATAAACCTTGCGCTGGGGCTGCCGGCCGACAAAACAGCTACACCGTGGGATTACATGTTCCTGCCCGATCATATGATGACAGTATTCGAGCATGCACAATTCAGATCCGGAAATGACCTTCAGTATTTTACCCCGGGAAGTAAAACCATTCTTGAGGGGAACGAACTGCCGCAAGCCCGGTTCCGTTATGCACCGTTGTGGGTTTTTTTGCTTGTATTGCTGGCAACGATAATCATATCACGTTACAACCTTCAATCAAAAAGGTATTCATGGTGGTACGACAGAATACTGTTTGGTTCTGCAGGATTGCTTGGTTTACTGATAACTTTCCTGTGGTTCGTGACAGACCATCAGGTTACGGTATGGAATATGAATATCCTGTGGGCACATCCCCTTCATTTTATCATTATCTTTTTTTTCTCTGAAAAAAAGCACCTTAAAATTCTTAAATACTATTTTTTGGTTAACCTTGTTTTGCTTGTTATCCTTATTTTATCATGGCCGGTATTGCCACAGGCACTTCCGTGGATGATAATGCCTTTTGTTATGGCACTGACAGTCAGATCGGCTGTAATACTGAGAATGTTCAAGTCTGACATTCCCGGATTATCTGAATCCAATACCTGATAAAACATAACCAATAAGGAGGTTTATTCTAAAGGTTACAATGAACTACCCCGGGGCATAGCTCCCAGGTATCCTGTTAAAATCTGAATTCACCCTGAGCCGATGAAACCGAAGAGACCTGGAAAAACCCCCTTGCACCCTCACTGAGATTGGTGGGAATATTGGCAGGGGGAGCACCGGCAAAAGGATTCCCCGAAAGGTTGGTCTGAAAAAGAAAAATAAAGTAAAAATCGTACTTATCACTGGAAATGCTTCTTAATTCAACGGAAAAAATATCCCCGTTTTCCAGATCATTTCCATTGACTGTTTTCACTGAGCGTGAAACATACTCCTCAAGGTCTTCATCACTGAATATGGTTTTCTGTGTAGGACGGGCAGTCTGAAGTCTGCCGTTGATAAAAAAATCGGCAAGGTAATAGTCACCCTTCCCGGGCCGGTTGTCAAAATGTATATAAATATCATAAAGTTTATCTTCCGTGAGACCAATATCGGAGAAAAAATTTATCCCGACGGTTATCGAGTCGATCACCGGCACCGGTCTGAATTCACTTTGGGCAGTGTATATCTCACCTTCATGTTCTATTGTAAGATGATAAGTTCCTCCGCTGAATTCGTTACCAATCTTATCGTTATAATAATAGCCTCTCAGGGTGTCAACGCTGCTTTCGGTAAAAACATAATCGGTGGTACCATCGGTAACTGTCACTGAGGCATTGCTCACGGGGAGACCGGTTGTCACATCATAATATGAACTTGAACCGGTAAGCCTTATCCACTGTTCCGGGGACTGATCATCAATATTCCCCTCCACAATAAGGTACTCACCCTCCATGTCCGAAAGATCAAGTATCACCTCTTTTTCACATGAGGTGAATATAACCGGAAAAACCCCCACCAACAGTATAAGCAAATTTTGCTTAAGCCTGTTTTTATAACTATTCCTGTAATTCATAATGTTTTTCTTTGCCGTGCCCCTTTATTCAATTTCTTATTTCAGTCAGAGGAAATCGGGATAATTTGATACTTACAAATCAGGTAATTCAATTTAAAAATCAATGAATTATATTTTGCATACAATCAATATTCAGTTCTTTGTCCTTATGAATGTCACATTTGATTTATATTGCTAAAAGTGAATAATAACACCTGTGAGGTCGACGAAGTCAAATCCTTATGGTCTGTGTACATCACCTTTATGAACTTTAGTTGATGAGGATTTCTCCTGTAAAAAGAGTCAAAATTTTGTTCTCATAGCCTGTTCACAAATACTTCTTTAAAAATTAAAATTCCATGTTACTGCCGGGATGGGTCCCGGAACATAAAAAAATGACGATCTGGGTATTCCCGGACGGTCGCTGCTTTCGGCAAAAGATACGGAGATTGGATTTACCCTCCCGTAAAGGTTGAACACGGAAAAATTCCAGCTGCTTCTGAAATTTCTGTTCCCTTCAGCTCCCCCCGGTGTATAGGTTAATGAAAGGTCAAGCCTGTGATAATCCGGCAGACGGCTGGAGTTCCTTTCCGCGTAAATAGGAGCAAAAGCACCCTGATAATGCATCTTTCCCACCGGCAATGTAAATGCCCTGCCGGTTGAAAGGACAAAATTAAGCGACATGCTGACAGCGGGAGTAATTGCATACCCGCCCGAGAGGCTCAGGTCATGACGCCTGTCGTTCGGTGCATAATAAGCTTCCCCGTCGTTTATCTCCTCTATCTTTCTCCGGGTTTTAGCCCATGTATATCCCGCAAATCCGGTAAACCGCCCTTGCTCTTTTTGCACCAGCATCTCTGCCCCGTACGACCAGCCATCTCCCACCCTCAACTGCCCTTCCAGAAGCTCGTTTCCAAGTATATCACCGTTATCAATAACATCAGATATATTGGTCAGATCTTTATAATAAATTTCAAGAGAGGCCTCCACCCTGTCGGACAAAAAGTTGCGAAAATACCCCACGGCTACCTGATCAGCCACCTGGGGAGGAATATTATTGCTGCTCATGTACCATACATCGTATGGGGCGACAGATTGTGCACTCTGGGCCTGTTGAATATACTGTATCATCCGGTTATAACTTGCTTTCAGCGAGCTGCCGGCATCAAGAATGAAGCGCAGGCTGACACGCGGCTCCAATCCGTTAAAAGTGTCATAGATATTCCCTCTTTCGAGGAAAATCGTATCGGCCACCTCCCATTCCAGCGGATCGCTCCTGTCAAAAACATACTGTTTTCCGGGACCAATAACCTGGAAAGCAGAGACCCTGGCACCATATACAACGATCAGGCGGTTATCAAACAGTCTTTGCTCATTGTTGAAATAGATGCCATGCTCAAGCGCGTTTCCGGCCGACAACTCAATGGCAGTTTCAGAGGTTCCCTCTACAGCAGCGCTTATGATGCCCGGATCGAGCATATGGTAAATACTGTGGAGTCCGAATGAGAAAGTGTTATTATCATTAAGCAGATATGTGAAATCTGTTTTAAGATTAATGTTATTTATATCCGATTGCCATCTGAATGTGGCAGGGCCGACATCGCCGGTTATATTGAACAGGTAATTGCTGTAGAGCAGCGACAGATTACCCGAGAACCTTTCCGAGAATATCCTGTTCCACCGAATGCTGCCGGTTGCATTTCCCCAGTCAAATCCGAACAGATCGCTGAATGCGGTAACATCCCTTCCGTAATACCCTGAAAGAAATAGTCGGTTCAGATCGTTCACCACGTAATTCATCTTGGCATTCAGATCATAGAAGTAGAGACGGGTATCCCTCTGGTTCTCATCCGGCGAAAGCTTCAAAAACAGGTCCGCGTAAGTCCGGCGGCCTGCCACCAAAAAGCTGCTCCTCCCCTCCTGTACAGGGCCCTCCACGCTTAAACGGCTCGAAATAAGGCCGATACCCCCGTTAATCCTGTATTCATCAAGACTGCCGCTCTTCATTCCTATGTCCAGCACCGACGACAACCTCCCCCCGTAAGATGGAGGTATTCCGCCTTTATAAAGTTTTAGATCTTCAACTGCATCGGGATTGAATACAGAGAAAAAATTAAACAGATGGGAAGCGTTATACACCACCGCATCATCAAAAAGCACCAGGTTCTGGTCGGCATTGCCCCCGCGCACGAAAAACCCGGTATTGCCATCACCGGCGGACTGCACCCCGGGTAAAAGCTGGACACTCCTCAAAACATCAACCTCACCCAGGAAAGCCGGAATATTACGCATTGTTTCCATACTGACGGCTATTGTACTCATTCCGGCCTGTTCAACATTCCTGTCCGCAGCCCGGGCGGAAACAACAACCTCTTCAATACTCACACCCGAACTGGCCAGCTCAACATCCAGAACAACATCCTGGTCAGGGCCAACCACTGTTTCAAAATTATCGTAGCCCACGAAGGAAAAAATGATCGTGTATTCACCCGGGGGCAGTGAAAGCTTATAGGTTCCTTTTTGACCCGTGGTAACGCCATATTGAATTTCAGGCACGAAAACGGACGTCCCGACAAGAGTTTCACCGGTATGAGCATCTGTCACTGTGCCGGTAACGGTATAGTCCTGTGAAAGCATAACGGATGCCGGGCGGCTATTAAAAGTTTTGGCCTCAGTTCCAGTTCCGGTTCCGGTTCCGGTTCCGGTTTCGGTTACTGTTCCGGTTCCGGTTCCGGTTTCGGTTACTGTTCCGGTTCCGGTTCTGTTTCTGATGACTGTTCCGGTTCTG
>PXAP01000211.1 GCA_003567115.1 Bacteroidota bacterium | reverse complement strand
CTATATTCAGGAAATAAGACATAAAAATAGTAAAATCTCTCTGTTTTTCAGAAAAGTTTGACCTATGTAATATTTCAGTGATTATTAGTGATGGTTAGTCAATGCTGTTCAATTACTATTAAAAGGTTGAATTTCTATCACTTATGTACCATACAAGATGCAGATTCAGAAAAAACTCCGGCCGGTTTGCGGTGAACACCTGTCAATGATGTACCATAAACTTTTTACTTATAGCATGCCGTTCGGTTCTTATTCTTACAATGTAGATGCCACCGGGAGCCCGAAACGGGAAGTTGTGTATCCCCCTGCCCCGGGCCTGAAATCTTCCCGCCAGCCGGCCGCTGATACTGAACACTTCAATCTGAGCCATTTCATCAAAGGGGTTGTCAATAAATAACTGATAATTATAATGATATGCCCTGACTTCCATTTCAGGCTCCTCTTCCGCCTCTTCATAATCAAGGCTGTAACCATCAAGGGTTATATTATCAAAACGATTGTTGCCCGAAGATCCGGCTGTCTCCTTTCCGTGAAAAAGTATCCTGATGCTGAATTGCGGGTTGTCATCGACATTTTCAATTCCTGCAAAGTTAAATCTGAACTGCCGGTATGATTCAGTTATAACAAGTGTGTCGCTGCAAAGAACCCAGTCATCGATATCACCGGTGCGGTAATAAACGGTTTGCCGGCGGGCACCGTTAGTGGTACGTTTAGCCATATAACGGAGAACAACATCCTTATAACCGGTTGTGGGTAACGATAAAATCAGCTCCCTGTTTTCGGAAGGGTTTCTTACCCTGAGAGCCCTTCCGGCCGGTGAGCCCAGGTCAGCGTTTAACAAAGTACCATCATTTACCCTGTCCATATACCCGTCACCCGTTCCTGAATATGTGATCCCGGCATTGCTGAGTGTATGATCAGCATGAACTTCAAAGAACTCATCTGAAGGCAGGTCATTGAAATGCCAGAAATGCATAAGAGTGGTCGGCTGGCCGAACTGGCGGTCTATCCACCTGGTCCGCGACATTGTCCAATCAGTTATCCAGGCTATCTCATGATCGTAGGTAGGTGCTATATAGTGGTTCGGCCATCTATAAGTGTTAAGTATTCTCCATCGTTCAAAGTTACGCTCCTGTGCTTCGTTCAGGACAAGTGCATTATGGCTTATCCTTTTTTTCAGGGAGTCGTCTGAAAACTGTCCGCGTCTGAGTTGCCACCATCTTTCAATATATCTTGCCCTGAACTCCTGATCTTCAAAAAGCCGGGTAAACCAGCCGTACATATATGTGTTTTGTGAAAGAAGGTCATAATACCACCCTTCCGGTTTCCAGGGCTCAGGGTAAGCTTTGTCAATATAGCCGGGATCCGGATAATAGTTCACGTTACCCATGCTGATATTAAAATCCCATAATGGTCCTTTTTTAATCCTGCCGCCCCGGTCTTTATAAAAGAAGGTGCTAAGACGATAGCCGTCTATCTCCTTAAGAAGCTCGGTAATAAGATGTGCATCAATGAATGAATCGGGGTCAATATATTTTGCATAGCCGGTTTCCGGATCAGTGAAATTATCACCAAAAAGGGCTGTTTCAAATTCACTCAGATGATTTTCCAGCCATGTCCTTTGCTGAGGAGTTATATCCCGTTCCTGCGGCCTTGCATGTGCAAAATGTGATCCTCTCCGGGTACGGAATCCCGATTCACCCGGATTAAGCCTGTCTCTTTTAAAGATATATCCGCCGGTTATTTCGGGTTCCTGGTTATCATCAGGGTTTATTTTCTCTATTTCGACTCTTCCTTCTGCCCATTTGATGCGTTCAACAAGAACATATACACCGTGATAGTGTGCGTTTTCAAGGGGACCGTCACCGTCGTGAAGGTAAAGTTCCAGGAATCTTGTGCGGGGAGAGTATCTGCCAATATCATTACTTAGTCCGTAGGCAATAACATTTCTCATAAGCGACTTGTCGCTGTATGGGCCGTTGATTATCCAGTTGTGCTCTTCAGGCATACCAAGCAGAGATTCCTTTCGGTTGCTTCCATCTTCCTTAACAAGGTGGAAGCCGTACATTTTCTTTGGCCAGGAACGTGAACTGGAACCCCTTACCCTGATCATTACCCTTCCCTGTAAAGCAGGTTCAGAATTCAAGTGAGCCCTTCCATCCTCTCCCTTATCTATCAATGAAATATATGCCGGTTCCCGGGCCTGACCCCTTTCTTCCGGAACAGGGGTGTCAAACTGG
The DNA here is from genome assembly GCA_003567115.1 of Bacteroidota bacterium. Taxonomy (GTDB): domain Bacteria; phylum Bacteroidota; class Bacteroidia; order Bacteroidales; family PUMT01; genus PXAP01. The sequence goes on along the minus strand of PXAP01000211.1, from coordinate 8,019 downwards.
TGAATAACCATAAGCGGCAGATCAGAACTGAAGGTGTTTGTGTTCCGGTCAAGCCCGGTGTACAGTGCCATAACCACTTTACTGGAGGCACCTCCCGGTTTACGGGCAATTGCACGTACAACGGTTGTATTTGAAATGCTGAATGGTTGTGTGTAGCGCCTGGATACACCAGGTTCAGGGTTGCTGCCATCGGTAGTAAAATAAACCTCCAGTCCATCGCCATATTCGAACTCCAGCTCAAAAGGTTCGGTAAAGGTCCCTCCCTTATGTGAGAAAACCGGTGGATCGGGAACGACCGGAACCTCTGCCAGTCCATCGTCATGATTGGCCTCTCCCGGAGTCGGGTCCACATACCAGAAAAAGTCGCCGGTACCGTCAGGGTAACGGCCATAAGACATGTCCCTCGGTATTTCGGTAGGAGGTATTTCATCGATCCGGACTGAATCGGGACAGGTCAGCAGGACTTCCTCTCCTTCCCAGGCAATTCTGAAGTTGCTGTGCAACTCTTCCCTGTCTGTCCTGTTCTTGCCAGATGCCCAGACCAGGAGATATTTGCCAGGTTCAATAACTACGGAAGGAAAAACCCACCGGAACGGATTGTCATAGTCGTCCGAAAAACCAAAACCCTCAAGGTTGACCGGTTCATCACCGTAATTATAAAACTCCACCCAGTCACTGAAATCACCGTCCATATCTGCCAGAACCTCCCCGTTTGATGCCATAACCTCATTTATGGCAACAGTCCGGGTTGCGGCAGGGCTTATAACACCCGCCAGAAATATAATAACAAGGAGTGATACAGACACCAGTTTTTTTATATGTACCGGAGCATCAATATCATCCATAGCCTTATAATTAGTCTGGTGTCAGTGCCAAAAGAGAAGCGGTAATAAAATCAAAAACGAAATATGGCAAATTAATTTATAACTGTCAAGTTCTGACTTTGGTCGTCTCTTATCTCTTTGTGAAATATGACGTAGCGAAACGAAGAGAAATGGAAAAAATAAAGAAACGAAGAGGGAAGAAAAACCTTTAATAAATTTGTTAAACTTCGCACACCGGTTAAGTCCGGTAAGGCAGATCAGTAATAAAACTCCACATTATAAACCGAAGAATTATCTTTTTGGTCCGCCACCCGCAGCTCAAGCTCCCGTTTTAGACCCCGACCTATCCTCTCCTCATCAAAAACATAAAAAAGATGGTCGTTCTTGGGATCAAACTCAAACAGCACCCATTCACCATCAATAAATCCGTTATATGACCGGATACCTGACAGATCATCCTTTACCCTGAAACTTATCATCTGCCGGCCGACCATATTTCTGCCGGGGCTTATATTCAGGGGTTCAATTGTCGGGGGAATGGTGTCTAACATTACCGTGAAACGACCAAACACGTTGGTCTGACCGTGCATGAAGCCGTCACTCCACCAGCTGTTAACCGGAGAGGGGTCATTATTATTGTCAATATTTACTATCAGTGCTTTATCACGGAGATTTTCAGGTATTTCACCTGCAGCAATACTCAGGCTGTAGTTGCGGTGCACCGGCACGAATTCGTTATGTATGTGATATACAGGTGTAATACTGCCGTTAACCGGATCTGATGATGTGAATTCAAAAAGCAGGTTATCGTACAAAGCGTTGGCAGGCATGGACAGATAAAAATTCTCGCCTGAATATCTGTTCGGCTGGTCGTATCGCATAAGCATGGCAAAATTCTCCGGCTGGGGAGGGGGAGCGGGTGCCTCTTCTGCGGGGGGGCGGGTAATAAAATTGAATGACAGTTCAGATCTGTTTTTGTAGGCATCTTTAACAATAATTCTTGCCCTGTTTTCACCTTCGTCGTAAAAAGTGCCGATACCCCGGTTGACATGGTGGCCGTATATGCTCATGTGATTATTTGGTTGCAGGAAGGTTCGCTGGATATTGCGGCTGTTCCTTATCCTTTCGGCATAATCAATATGAGAGTTAATATACCGAAGTTCCCCGAAGGCAAATTTGGTCAGCTCGTGCCGGTACATACTCTCCTCATCAATCATCAGTTCAACCGACCATGCCCCGAAACGGAACCGGGGGTCATTCAGGAAATCGGTAACCTCTATACCGAAGCCTATTTCTCCGTATACTTCAATTTCAGCATTGTTTTGAAGCCGGTACCGTCCCCTTCCCCCGTCAAGGGGAAGATATACAGGTTCATTCTCTCCGTTGACCAGGCTGTTATGGTCGAGCGGGTATACGGCAAGGGTATACAGAACAGGAGGGAGGTTGTCTCTTACGTCAAAGTCGAAGAGAAGGGGGTTTACCGGCATCTGGGAGGCTGCCTCGCGTATTTCAAAATGCAGGTGAGGGCCGGATGATGAACCGGTGTTACCGGAATACCCGATGAATTCGCCCTGTTTAAACCTGAACATATTTCGTGGTGGTGTCAGATCCACATCAAAACTCTGCTGCCTGTACTGTTCATCCCTGACATATCTCTCTATCTCCTCGTTGAATTTATCCAGATGAGCATAAACAGTGGCCAGTCCGTCAGGATGTTCAATATACAAAGCCCTTCCATATCCCACAGGAGAAACCCGGATGCGGTAAACAACGCCATCGGCTGCAGACAGAACCCTTCTGCCCGTCACTCCGCCGGTCCTTATGTCAATGCCCGCGTGAAAAGAGTTGGTTCTCAGTGCACCGAAGTTGGCCGAAAGGTTCAAGGGAAATTCAACGGGAGAGATAAAATAGTCACGGGGAAATTCAACGGGAGAGATAAAATAGTCACGGGGAAACTCAACGGTAGAGATGAAATAGTCACGGGGAAACTCATTGCAAAGGCTGTTAGTGAAAATTACCAGATAAAAAAGAAAAAAAGATGCAAGTTTTTTCATAGGAAAGCAGGGATTTCAGATATTAAAACATTAACATTCAAAGTAATTTTTATCAATGCTCAAAGAGATTTTTAACAAATGATCAAAGTGTTTTTATCAATGATCAAGTGAGTTTTATTCAAAGATTAAATCGGTTTTTTTCAACGATCAAAGTTTTCTTCATCAAGGATAGAGGTGAATTTTTTTCAAATATTAAAGCGGTTTTTTATCACATATTATTGTTGATTTTAGTATAAAAAGGGTAACTTGTCATAAATATCACCAATGATTTTTTTAAGATTTTATTCTGATTAATTCATAAACTTAAAGATTCCCCTGAGCCGTTTTACTTTTTGGAAATAGAAATTTTTCGCTACAAAGATACCAGGATGATAATTTTTATCAATATGCAAATATTTATGAATTAATAAGTGTTATATCAATGCATTAAATTTTTTTAGTTGATTATTTAGGGAGTAGTTGCATTTTAAACTGAACACATTGTTGTAAAACTATAAAATCATTTGAATATTTGAGTCCACTCTATAAAGGTATTTTTTGGGCAAATATTGGTAAAATCAAATTTTCAAATGGCTGATTATTAATGTTTAAAGTGTTTGAATTTTTGCAGGAAATTATCACTTTTGACTTTTTGGAGCAGACTAAATATTTATAAATATAAATCAGGGAATTTTTTTATTTGCAAAAGCTGTAGTAAATTTGTAAGTAATTATTAAGGTAAGGATATGGATAGCAATCAGGATCAATTGGTAATTCGATTAAAGGAAAAAATTGATAACATAGTAACATTGCTTGAAAAATCCGAAGAGGAGCGCCTCAGGCTTCAAAAAGAAAAGGTCAGATTGTCTGAGCAGGTTAAGCTCAAGACTACGGCCCTGGAAGAGCTGGAGCGCAGGTATAAAAACCTGAAACTGGCAAAAGCCATTCTGGATTCGAGTGGCAATGCACACGATGCCAGGATAAAGGTTAACAGGATTGTGCGGGAGATTGATAAATGTATTGCTCTTTTGAACCATTAGAATAAAAAACCGTATATGGATGACAAGCTATCAATACGGGTCAATGTGGCAGAGAGGTTCTATCCTCTTAAGATAAACAGGGAAGATGAGGAGAAGATCCGTAGGGCAGCCAGGCTGATAAATGAAAAAGTGCTACAATATAAACAAAGGTATACAGATAAGGACTTGCAGGACTTTCTGGCCATGGCCGCATTACAGTTTGTTATCAGGTTGATAGAATGTGAAGAAAAGACTGATGTGGTTCCTTTCTGGGAACAGTTGAGGGATCTGGAACAGGAACTTGGAGAATATATACAAAACAAAAGAAAGAGTAATAACGTTCTTTAACATATAAAGAGAATTTGCCCGCATAGTGTTTCTTCAATTGAGTAAAACTCAACACTTTACAAATTGGAGTAAAGCTCGTTTCTACAATGGCAGGCCTTACTCCCGGTCAGACCGGGAGTTCCGGGAAACCGGAACATTGGAAGTCAGAATTGAAACGGCAGCTCCACCCATGTTAAACTGGGGTTTTAACGGAAATTGGAGAAGCTTATGCGGGTTTTTTTATTAATAACAGTATAGATAAATACAATAATAATTATGGATACAGCAATAATAACAGGTGCCATAACACCGGCACTCTGCACTGTAATAGCCATTGTTTCTTTTCTGGCAGGAGGAATTTTAACATATTACATATATCGTGTTCTGCTGAAAAGAAGAAAGGTGAATATTATCAAGGAGGCAGAGCTTGAGGCCGAAGTCATAAAGAAAGAAAAGATATTAAAGGCTAAGGAAAAATTTTACGAGCTCAAGTCCGAGCATGAAAAGATAATCAATGAGAAGAATAACAAGATAAACCAGGTTGAACAGAAAATTAAGCAGAGAGAGTCAGCGTTATCACAACGAATTGCCGAATCGCAAAAGGATAAACAGGAGATAGAAGTTATTCGCAATAACCTGAAAACCCAGATTGAACTGGTTGAAAAGAAAACCGAAGAGATGGAGAAGCTGCATAAGCAGCAGGTCGATAAGCTGGAAACCATCTCCGGTCTGTCGGGAGAAGAAGCAAAAGCCCAGCTTGTTGAGTCAATGAAAGAGGAGGCCAGGACCGAGGCCATGTCTTATATAAACGAGATAATGGATGAGGCAAAGATGACTGCCACTAAAGAAGCCAAGCGGGTAGTGGTACAATCCATCCAGAGAGTTGCCTCTGAAACCACCATTGAAAATTCGGTTACGGTATTTCATATTGACAATGATGAGATCAAGGGTCGAATTATTGGCCGTGAAGGTCGTAATATAAGAGCCCTGGAGGCCGTTACAGGGGTTGAGATAATAGTCGACGACACCCCTGAGGCTATTATACTTTCCGCCTTTGACCCTGTGCGACGGGAGATTGCCCGGCTTTCTCTTCATCAGCTTGTCACTGACGGCCGCATACATCCTGCACGGATTGAGGAGATTGTGCAGAAAACCCAGAACCAGATAGAGGAAGAGATTGTGGAGCTGGGGAAGCGCACCACCATTGATCTTGGTGTTCACGGGCTTCACCCCGAGCTTGTCAGGATAATAGGTAAAATGAAGTACCGGTCCTCTTACGGACAAAATCTTTTGCAGCACTCGCGTGAGGTTGCCAACCTGAGCGCCATCATGGCTGCTGAACTGGGACTGAATCCAAAGATGGCCAAGCGTGCGGGACTGCTTCATGATATCGGGAAGGTGCCCGACGATGAGCCGGAATTGCCACATGCAGTTCTGGGGATGAAACTTGCAGAGCGGTTTAAGGAAAAACCCGAAATCATCAATGCCATAGGAGCGCATCATGATGAGGTGGAGATGAACACACTTATTGCTCCCATTGTCCAGGTTTGCGATGCAATATCGGGTGCAAGGCCCGGTGCAAGGAGAGAGGTTGTTGAGGCATATATCAAGAGACTCAAGGATCTTGAAGCTATGGCACTCTCTTACCCCGGTGTGATGAAGACCTACGCCATCCAGGCAGGCCGTGAACTGAGGGTGATAGTGGGCAGTGAAAAGATATCGGACAAGGATGCTGAGAAGCTCTCGTACGATATTTCAAAGAAGATACAGGATGAGATGACCTATCCCGGTCAGGTGAAAATAACCGTGATCCGTGAAACCCGGGCGATTAGTTACGCCAAGTGATTATTTAAACCTGAAAATTCACCATGAAGATACTGGTAACCGGGACAGCCGGATTTATAGGGTTTCATCTTTGCAGGCAACTGCTTGAAAGAGGGGATGAGGTGACGGGGCTGGACAACATCAACGATTATTATGATGTCAACCTGAAATACGCAAGACTTGCCGAAACAGGAATTGAAAGATCAGTTGCTGATCCGGGAAAAATTGTACAAAGCAGTAAATATTCAGGATACCGGTTTGTCAGGATGGATCTCGGGGACAGGGAGGGTATAGGATCATTGTTTAAAAAAGAAGGATTTGACAGGGTATGTCATCTGGCTGCCCAGGCAGGAGTACGTTACAGCCTGACAAACCCGTATGCATATACAGACAGCAATATCAACGGGTTTGTTAATATACTTGAAGCCTGCCGGCATAACAATATCCGGCACCTTGCTTATGCCAGCAGCTCGAGTGTTTACGGGCTTAACGAGAAAATGCCTTTTTCGACAAAACATAACGTTGATCACCCGGTAAGCCTGTACGCTGCATCCAAGAAAAGCAATGAGCTGATGGCCCATACATACTCCCACCTGTACAGGTTACCGTCCACCGGATTACGGTTTTTTACCGTTTACGGTCCCTGGGGCCGTCCAGATATGGCACTGTTCATATTCACCAAAGCCATTCTGGAGGGAAAGTCCATCGATGTCTTCAACTACGGTAACATGGAAAGGGATTTCACCTATATAGATGATATTGTTAAGGGTGTGGTAAGGGTAATTGACCATCCGCCGGAAGGGGAGGTGGACTGGAACGGTTTTGCACCCGATCCGGCATCTTCGCCGGCACCCTATAAAATTTACAATATAGGCAACAACAGTCCGGTCAGGCTGATGGACTTTATCCATGCCATTGAAAAAGCCACCGGCAAAAAAGCAATTAAGAACCTTACTGCTATTCAGGCAGGCGATGTGCCCGCTACATGGGCGGATGTGGACGATCTGGTTAATGATCTCGGCTACAGGCCGGATACGGATATTGAAAAAGGGGTGGAGGCATTCGTGGACTGGTACAGGGGATATTATTCGGTTTGAATTGTCCGGAATAATCAGTTTTTATACTTTAGTGGAATAATCTTAAACAGGTATGATGTTCATTCTAAGTATTTTGGACATAGTTGTAGAGATACCCGGAGAGATGAGCTTACTGACTTTTTCAAAGATCAAGATTGAATTGGAGGAAACACTTAATAAAAAAGTGGATTTGATTGAAAGGTCGGCAATAAAACCATCATTAAGAAAACATCTTTTAAAAGATGAGATTGACATTAGTTAAATGCTTGATATTCTGGTGCATGAGTATTTTGGTGTAACACTCGGGATGATCTGGAAAGTTGCCATTGACGATATTCCTGTTCTGAAGAATCAAATGAACGAATTGTTTAATCAGGGTTCATCTGAATAAGCCTTCCCCTTGAACTCTTTCTTTCAATAGTTATCTCCTCCGGAGATCCGTTATAATAGATATTTCCGTAATGTCCAAGCCAGACCCTGAGTTGCTTTCCGGCATAAACATAACAGTCGCCTGTGCTGTAATTCCTTACCCGGGCATATTCGGTTTTTAATTCTTCAGCATATAGCTGGGCACTGCCATAAATTGTCAGGTGAGAACTTTCCGAATAACCCTTCAGGGTATAATAACCGAAATTGCCCCAGTCGGTAATAAAATTAAGATGAGTTGCCTTAACAGTCAGATCAATTTCCCCCAGAAATTCTGATGAATTAATCGAAAAACGTGTAACATGCAGGGTGTCGGCAGAAAATACTTTAGAAGGCGAGTCAAGACTCAACCTTTTCAGATCAGGAAAAAAAATAGTCAGCTTTGCACGCGGATAGCCTGCCAACCACCTGAAGGAGTTGTTGTCTGATAATTTCAGCGTATCACCGGTCACGTTAAAGGCGATATTCTCTGTAATTTTACTTTTACCTT
>PXAP01000280.1 GCA_003567115.1 Bacteroidota bacterium | reverse complement strand
ATAACGACTCAAATTCGCTTTGGCCGAAGTTAACGGCTGACGGATTATAAAAATACCAGCTGCCATCGCCCGAACGTTCAGCCTGATAACGTGCAGCCTGAGCCGTCCGGGCTGCCTGGTACCGGGGAGTTTGCTGTGCAAGCCGCTCCTGCTGCCGGGCTTCTTCCTCTTCTCTCCTTACCCGGGCAATAATATCATCTATTTTCCTGTTTCGTTCAGTTTCACCCATAACAGCCAGAACCTGGAGGCTGTCCTCAAGCTCATAAAGCATAATATTACCAGCCAGCTCATTAAGAACATTGCTTTTTTCAACAATTGCCTGCCGGTCGGGAAAACCCGGATTCATATTTATAGCCGCAGAGTCATAATATGCCCGGGCTTTCAAATAATCAGGATATCCGAAATAGATATCAGCCAGGGCCAGATATGTCAGGGTTTTCTGGGAGGGGTTCATACCACCTGCTAGTGCCGACATTGAATAATTCCTGATGGCATTTTCCTCATCATTATTTTGCAGATATATATTTCCCAGGGCATAATAGATCTGATCATGATAATCACGGTTCTTGTCATCCCTGAGCATCCTCTCCAGATCTCTGATCATCCTTCCGGTATCTTCCCTTCCGGCCTCATAAACCCCGGTTTGATTGATCCTGGCATTGAAAACCATTTCATACGGTGGGTTCATCTGTATTACCTGTCCATAATATTCAGAGGCTTTTCTATAATCACCGGTGCGTTCATAGAGTTGTGCAAGTATAAAATTATAGCGGATCTTTCTCTCTTTTTCACCGGACGATTCCACTGCCTTTTCCAATATATCTATGGCCTGGGCATGCTGATCCTGCTTCAGATGAAAGTCGGCTATAGTAGAGTAGAGCTCTATGTCAAGTTTGGAAGGAAAATCAGGATCACCGGTAATTTCCTCAATCAGCAGCCTTGCTTCGTTGAATCTGCCCATTTCACCGTATGAACGGGCAAGCCAGACTTTCGCCTCATGTCTGATGGGGTTCAGGCCGTATTCCCTGACTATAAACATAAATGCCTGAGAGGCAGAGACAAAATCATGATTGTAGAAATGAGCCTTCCCGGCAAGCAGATAGCTTTCCCTGACCCATCTGTTGTATTCGCTTTGCTGATAAAACTCTTCATTCCGGTTGCTGAAGAGTCCGCCTCTCTCCTTTGGTCTTGCAGTAATGGATTTGTTTGCAATAACCTTTGAAGCTTTATTGATCGCCCTGTCCATTTCCGGAGCCACCGATCGGGCAATATCCGGATCGGTATAGAGAAAAACGGGTAGAATCTTATTATAATCATACCTGAACTGCTGCTCCGATCTCTTCACTCCGGCCCTGAAACTCTGCCTTCCATTAAAAAATGTGTTGTATTTGGCAGTGACCTGATGATATGTTCTTGTCATCAGCGTGTTCCTCTGTGTAGAGCATGAGGTGAGGATGATAATAAGAAAAAATAGTGACCAAATCCTCAGTTTTATAAACATAAGTCCGGCGGTTAAACTTATCAAATTTCAAGTTATGGACTGTATATGCCGGAAAAGAAAAAAGAAATAACGACCGGCTGCCTTCAAACAGGTTATAAATTATTATTAGACTTTAATGCCTAATTACAATAACTGCAAAATCCTGAACATATTTTATCGCAAATGAAAAATCAGGGATCAAACCGCTACAACTTCTTTAATTTCCGGTATATCCCGCCTGATGGCCTGTTCAACCCCTGCCTTGAGTGTTTGCATGCTGAAGGGGCAGCCGTGGCATGCACCGGTTAAACGTACCTTCAGTATATTATCATCAGTAAGTTCGACTACTTCAATATCGCCGCCATCTGCCTGCAAATAGGGCCTGACTTGTTTCAGTGTTTCATCGACACGCTTTAGTATCTCTTGATTTTGCATATTTTCAGTTATTTAAAGTTTTATACAATTGATTTACTTTAGTCTTTTCAGAAGACCTGTGCTGCTTTTTCAAGCAAACGATCTTTTTATATCAACCCTTTATGGTTGTAATTTTCGATGCTTTTGTCAATCTCTCCTGCCAATCCCTGCCTTTATTCCTGTTTAAACCAGATATACATGAATTTTTCATCTTGAAAATATTCAAAAAAGCATTGATTATAACTATGGAAAATCGACGAAGTCAAATTTTTTAAGCCAATTTAAATACAGACGGATGAAAAAATTTAATGTTAAAGCGAAGCAGTTCATCCTGTAATTACAGGATAAATATAATCTTGCTGCAAAGATAAGCAAAAGTAGGTAAAACCTTATAATTCCAGGCAGGGATCCCAGAACAGTTGAGTAAAATTTACCACCTGGTCATCATGGACACTTATTTTCTCATTTTCCAGCAACTGTTGCATGGCATTTGAGGTGCCAAAGTGGTGCTTGCCGGTTAAGACCCCGTTACGGTTAACAACACGGTGGGCAGGGATAAATTTACCCGAAGAATGAGAGCTGTTCAATGCCCAGCCAACCATGCGGGCGGCACCCGAAGAGCCCAGGTAACGGGCAATAGCCCCGTAAGTACTAACCCTGCCGGGGGGTATGAGACATGTTACCCGGTAAACCATTTCAAAAAATCCGGAATCTTTACTCTTCATCAGGCTCTTTTATCTCTTTTAAACCGTCAATCCTGAACTGCAGGTAGGATATGGGTTTACCCTGATCAAGATATTGCAGTTCATAGAATGTCTTTATCGAGAGTATCTCATTACACTTTTCCGATCCGTAAAGATCATCTGTTGCCTCCACCACCTCCAGTCCGTTAGCTTCGATAAGCGAAAGGGTGTAATTATAAAGATCGGCGTTATCTGTTTTCAGATGCACCAGTCCCCCGCTCCTTAAAAACCCCCCGTAGCGGTTCAGGAAAACAGATGAAGTAAGTCTTTTCCGGGTTTTTTTAGGTTGCGGATCGGGGAAGGTAAGCCATATCTCTTCAATCTCACCGGCGGCAAAAAATGATGATATCATCTCTATGCGGGTGCGCAGAAAACCGACATTATCCATTTGATTCTCGTATGCATATTTGGCCCCTTTCCAGATTCTTGCCCCCTTAATATCCACACCAAGGAAATTCCTTTCGGGGAACAATTCTGCCAGTTTCACAGTATATTCCCCTTTTCCGCAACCAAGCTCAAGGACAACGGGCCCGGATGAACCAAAAAAATCTTCCGCCCACCTGCCGTGCAATTTGTGCCTGCGGTTATATATCTCCTCAATTCCTGACTGCACAACATTATCAAACTGCAACATTTCAGCAAACCTTGCCAGCTTTTTTTTTGCCACTTTAACCAGACTTGAACAATTGTTAATATTGCAACTTTTCAACCCTTAACCCCACATCCAGAATGCCCGGCAGCTCCTCTCTTCTCATGGCCTGTTCAATTTCAAATATATATTTACCCTTTACGGGGAAACGCACGTTTTGCCGGTAGAAAAACCGGTTTTGCCAGACATTTCCAAAACCTTTTCCTTTCCACCTGCCGGAAGGCTCAGCCAGAGACAGCTCAAGGGTGTCGCGGGTATATGCCCCCTCCGGTGATGTTACCGATATAAACAAAAAAAGGTTATTCATAGGATATTCTCCGGTGTTTCTGAGATTGATGAGCAGATTATGCGTATTTAAGGTGTCTGTAATATCAACCTCAAAAACGGGTATATGATAACGGCTCCATTCGTTGCCCGGAATACGTTCATTGTTCTCGTAAACAAGGCCGGTGTCACAGGCAGTGCCGTAAATAATAATAATAACATGCAGGCTCATCACCAGCAACCTTGTAATAGATCCCCGGAAATTTTCAGCTATCATTTTCAGATCCTTTTAACTTTTTATTTTTTTTCCGTCTTTTCTTTTTCTTCTTTATCCGCGGCTTCTCTTTTTCATCAAAACGTGTGATAGCTTCATCAATTATCAGGGTTTCCGTACTTCCCCTTTCTTTATTAATTATCTCTGTTTGTTCTAAAAGCCTGGGCGGCTTATCCCCGTTTCTGTTAAGTTCAATAATCTCCCTGACCCTTCCAATGCTGAGTGAAGTCATGTTAAAGGTTGAATCGGGGCTGGTTGAATACCAGATCATTTTTTTGAAAATGTCGGCCTTCTGGAAATAGTATTGCCCATCCATAGTTTCCAGTATGCGGGTAAGATCGGGAAATTCTTTTTTTGCATCATTGTAAACCTCTATCTCGTAATTGATGCAGCACTTTAATTTACAGCACTGCCCGGCAATTTTCTGCGGGTTGAGAGATATCTCCTGTTCCCTTGCCGTATTGGTAGTTACCGATGAGAAATTGGTAAGCCAGGAGCTGCAGCAAAGCTGGCGGCCGCATGCACCTATCCCTCCTATACGTCCGGCCTCCTGCCGGGCTCCCACCTGTCTCATTTCTATGCGTACCTTGAATTCTTCAGCCAGAACTTTAATAAGTTCGCGGAAATCAACTCTCTCCTCGGCAATATAATAAAAAATTGCTTTGGTTAAATCACCCTGATACTCAACATCACTGATTTTCATATTGAGTTTCATCGACTCGGTGATTTCACGGGCCTTAAGCATCGTGGGAGTCTCAAGTGAAATTGCCTCTTTCCATTTTTCTATATCTGCCGGTTTGGCTTTACGGTAAATCTTTTTAAGGTTCTCGTCATCAGGAGAAATATTGTACTTTTGCATCTGTTCAAGAACCAGTTCGCCTGCAAGAGAAACAATACCTATATCATGTCCGGGAGAAGATCCCACGGCCACTACATCACCACGTTCAAGAAATAACTTATTGACGTTCCTGAAAAACCCCTTCCTGGTATTCTTAAATCTTACCTCAACAAGATACTGACGGCTTGCTACACCTTTAAGGTCAGATAACCAGTCATATACATCCAGAGTATTACATGAACAATATCTCTTATGGTTTATATCTGAATCGGATTGTCTGGCGGAGCATCCCCGATAACAAACACTCATATTTAATTTATTTTACTAATTGTTTTAACCTTCAAATGCAAAATTAATAAAGGTTATCCAATTTCTTATGTTAAATTCAAAAATGCAGCCGGAAGTCACATCCTATAAACAAGGACAAATAAATAATGTGAGTCCGGTCTGAAAGTCAATGTCATATTGATTAAATAACGTTTGGTGAGCAACCATTAGCATGTATGTCCGGAAGAAATTCAAAAAATCAGGTTTTCAGCAATCTTGCTGTTTTCAGTGCCAGGTCAAAAAAGATAAGACGGCTGTAGCCGTTATATTCAATATGAAGGCAGGCCCGGCTGAACTCTTCACAGAGCGCAGAGATATTACCGGGATGAACAAATTTCGAAAATTTTGAGGAAAAATCCTTTTCTTCCTCTCCCAGCAGATCAATATCGCCTGCCTGTATATTAATAATGAAGTTGCCTCGAATCAACCTTAATGCATTTTGAAAAAACTGTTTCTGCCTTTCTCTTCCCTCTCCTGCCATATCATCTATCCATGATGATATCCCCACAATATCGGGTTTAAAACAAAGACGCATAAATTTTACAAACATCATAAAATGGTAACCTGATCCCTCCGTTTCTTTAATTAATTCAATCAGTTTCAGATAATTTCCATCGGCAAGTCTTACAAGGTTCTCTCTCTTTTTCGTATCCTCCAAGCCGTGCACTTCCCGCAATGCCTGTTCCATATCCGCACGGCCGGTTTTCGGGATCTTAACGAGCTGGGTACGGGACAGTATGGTTGGAATTATACGGCTTGAATCTTCGGCTATCAGAATAAAAACGGTATCGGGATAGGGCTCCTCAAATATTTTAAGCAAGGCATTGGCTGCATTGACATTCATCTTTTCAGCCATCCAGATTATCATAACCTTAAAAGCCGCTTCAAAGTTTTTAAACGAAAGTTTTTTTATTATTTGCCTGCTCTCGTTCCTGCTGATAAAACCCTGCTTGCTTTCAATCCCCATATATTCATACCACTGAAAAAGCCGTATATAATGATTTTCAAGTACAGCCCGGCGCCAGAGAGGGAGAAAATCATCACTCACAGGATCTTTTGGGGCTCCCGTTTTAACAGGTTTCTGTGTACTATTGCCGGCAACCTCATTTGTGTTACTTTTCAGAGCCTTAACCCCGGAGCTGTTTTTTTTTTGCCCCTCATCCTTTTTTTTGCTTTTTCCGGAAGCCACAGGAAAAACAAAGTGAAGGTCGGGATGGTCAAGTTTGCTGTATTTCCGGCAGGAGCTGCATTGCCCGCACGAATCATCTTCGCCGGGGTTCTCACAATTCAAATACCTTGCAAAAGCAATTGCCAGGCCAAGCTTGCCTGTTCCTTCGCCGCCGGTAAAAAGCAAAGCATGTCCAACTCTTTTTTCCTTAACGGTCTTCAGAAGCCTGGCTTTTGTTTCCGACTGGCCTATTACATCCTTAAACAGCATGCAAATAATTATAATTTAAATAAAAAGATATCAGACACAAGAAAAACTCCCCGCAAAGTTAAAATAAAAAAAATAGTTTTTACTTTTGCATAGGCCCGGCAGGAAGCATGATACTACATCTAACAAAATAAAATAAATAAAACAGGGGGATCCATCGGCTTTGAAATACTGTATATGAATAACCTTGTATACATAAATATTTGATTATTAATTTCATTAACCTATTTTATCAAGATGAATACAATTGATACTTTTGACTTTAAGAAAAAGAAAGCCCTGATCAGAGTGGACTTCAACGTACCACTTAACAGTGATTACGAGATAACCGACGATAACCGGATAAGGGCTGCCATGCCGACCATAAAGAAGGTACTTTCTTCGGGAGGTTCCGTAATCCTGATGTCGCACCTGGGAAGACCCAAGACAGGATATGAGGAGAAGTTTTCCCTGAAACATCTTGTAAAGCATGTCTCAAAACTTGCAGGTGCACCGGTAAAATTTGCAAGCGACTGTATGGGCAATGTGCCAATTGAGATGTCTGAGAATCTTAAACCCGGAGAAATACTCCTTCTGGAAAACCTCAGATTCCATAAAGAAGAGGAGAAGGGCAATGAAGAATTTGCTGCCGAACTTGCCTCGCTGGCCGACGTATATATCAACGATGCTTTCGGAACTGCACACCGGGCCCATGCATCCACCGCCATAGTTGCAAAGTTTTTTCCCGAAAACAAGATGTTCGGTTACCTTATCGAAAGTGAGCTTAAGAACATAGACAAGGTTCTTAAGGATTTCCGTGTACCGTTTACTGCCATAATGGGGGGAGCAAAGGTTTCAGATAAAATAGGGATAATAGAGAATCTGCTGGAAAAGGTTAACAACCTTATCATCGGGGGAGGAATGACATACACATTCGTTAAGGCACAGGGAGGTAAAGTAGGATCTTCAATTGTTGAAGAGGACAAATTGGATGTAGCTCTTGATCTGATTGAAAAGGCAAAGGCAAAAAATGTCAACCTCATACTCCCCCCCGATAATATAGTTGCCGACAAGTTTGACAAAAACGCTTCGGTACAGGAAACAGCTATCGATAAGGTGCCCGATGGCTGGCTGGGACTCGACATTGGCAGGGAATCCATCAATGAAATCTCAGAAATAATCAGGGAATCCAAAACTATCTTATGGAACGGGCCAATGGGAGTTTTTGAGATGGAAAAATTTGAAGCCGGGACAAAAAGCGTTGCCCTGGCAATTGCAGAGGCTACCGATAAAGGAGCATTCAGCCTTGTTGGCGGAGGCGACTCGGTTAGTGCCATCAATAAATACAAACTGGCAGATAAGGTCAGTTACGTTTCAACCGGTGGCGGAGCTATGCTCGAATATATGGAAGGACGTGAATTACCCGGGATAAAAGCGATAAAAGATTGATGCGATTGCTGATCGCCCTGTCATATAACAAATTAATCAACCTTTTCACTTTCAGATAATAATATCATATAAGAAATTGTTATCCTTTTTTAAGTGATATTTTTCACCGCGGACTGATATATCATTGCAATTCCTTTAAAAAGGCACTGCTGATAATAAATAGTTGATAAGTGAAATCAGAGTGCCGGGGTTTTTCCCCGGTTCAATCTTCGTTTATAAGTTGTTTAATCCGTTCTATCTGATTTTGTTTATTAACCTCCCGCAGGTTGCGTGCTGTTTCCGTAAAATACTGATGACCTGAAATAAATTTGATCTGTAATTTATTCCAGTCATTGATGTTATTTATTTTTTCCTGTTCCTTCAGTTCTTCATACAAAGTGTTGGATACAGGGATGAAATCACTACGTCCAAGATAATCAAGATCTGAATCACACATTATCTTCTCAAGCAGATCTTTTGGTTCCGGCGGCATCCGGGTAGCCATGATAAGTTCGCATACCCGTTCTATCTGCCCGGGAGAAAAATTATAGCCGGGCAGATATTCCCGTGCCAACCCGCAACCAAGTTCCTCGTGCTTATCATAGCCTATGATATGACCTGAATCATGGAAGAGAGCAGCTGTTTTAAGGAGCAACAGCTCCTCCTCACTTACCCCTTCTGCCCAACCTATCAGTTCCACCTCCGTTACCACGTCAATGGTATGTTTAACATTATGATAATAAAGATATTCCGGCAACTCCCTTTCCAGCTTATCCAGTATAATCTCCTGCAGGTCAACAAACTGTACAAGCTTAAATTTGGTATCAAATTCACTGTTGGGAATCAGACCCTTTCCGTCCCGGGAAATATCGGGAGCGATTCCCCTTACATAATACATAGAAAGATCGCCGGTATATTTAACAGGAATTTTACCATTATACTCACAAATAAAAAACTCTTTTACAAGCTCATAGGTATTTGCTGAAATATTTATATTATCAGCTTTACAGGATGCGCTCAGCCTGCTGGCAATATTTACCGTGTCTCCCTTCAGCTCCCAGGAAATCTTTTTCTTGCCGCTGGGAATTGCCGTTACCGATCCCGTATGTATTCCAATGCAGATATCCCACACCCTGTTCTTGTCAGATTTTTGCTTGAGTTCTTCAAGATAATGGTGCATTTCCAGGGCAGCCATGACCACATCAACAGGGTTGGTGCTGTTTTTTACCGGAACACCCCCGGCACACATATATGAATCACCTATTGTCTTGATCTTTTCAAGTTTGTATTTAATGACTATTGAATCAAAATGAAAAAACAAATCATCAAGATCATCCATCATGCCCCGGGTATCCATCCCATCTGTCAGCCTGGCAAAACCCTGTATGTCGGCAAAAAGTACAGTACCCATCTTAAACTTCAGGATATCTGGCTGATCTTCTTCTGCCTCTGCCGGAAGACCCCCTGCCTTTAACCGTGTTAATTTGCGTTCATACTTATCAACAAGATTTGACAGTTTCTCATTACTTTCTGCAAGCTGCCTGACCCGTTCATTAAGTTCCTTGTTCTGCTTAACCAGTTTGGCAATTCTTTTCAATAATTCTTTATCCTGATGTTTTTCCATTAATAATAGGATCTGTTATTGGCAATTAATTTATAAAATTATCACGGGCGAGCTTAATAAAGGGTTCCTGACCATTTGCAAAACAAAATTAATTATTAAGCCGTATTTATCAACAAAAGAGCTGTCGATTATCTATATTGCTGTTAAATTATAATATTTGCAATTTTAATAAGTAATAAAAGCTAATCAGCGAAACCAGGAAAAAATTATTATGGAAAACATTATGTTTTAGCAAATAAAAGAATTATGACATTACTGGTAACCTGGCAGATACTTGTTAAAGTTTAATCAAACTGCACTATCATGCAATATGATAAGCGGAAAAAGCTGATAAATAAAATATTCAGTATTTGCTCCGGAATGGAATTCGAGGAGGCTGCCATGGAGTTGTTCCTGCTCCAGTCGCAGCACAACAAGGTATATAAAAAATATCTCCGTCTTCTGGGAGCAGATGCCGGGAAGATCGGCCGTATAAAGGATATACCATGTCTCCCGGTATCTCTTTTTAAAACACAAAAAGTACTAACGGCAGAAGAACCCGTCAAGCTGGTCTTTAAAAGCAGCGCTGCAGGTAGAACAATCCCTTCCCGTCATTTTATTGCAGACACCAGCCTGTATAAAGCCAGTTTTATGAAATGTTTTGAAATATTTTACGGCTCCCCGGCCGATTATTGTATTATTGCACTGCTCCCCTCTTACCTGGAGAGAGGGGACTCATCTCTGATCTATATGGTAAGTAGTCTTATCAGTAAGAGCACCCATCCCGAAAGCGGTTTTTACCTGAATGATCTGGCCGGACTTGCAGCAAAAATAAAGGAACTGGAAAAAATCAACCGGAAAACCCTTCTGATAGGTGTCAGTTTTGCTTTGCT
>PXAP01000113.1 GCA_003567115.1 Bacteroidota bacterium | reverse complement strand
GCGTGGTCCAGTCCCTTGCGAAATGGAAAAGATACAGGCTGGGCAGGCTGGGCGTAAAACCCGGAGAAGGTATCATTACCAATATGAAGGCACTCCGGCCCGACGAAGATCTGGGGCCTATCCATTCGGTCTTTGTTGATCAATGGGACTGGGAGAAAGTCGTCACAAGGGAACAGAGGCGCCTGCATTACCTGAAGGATTCAGTAAGGCAAATTTACAGTGCACTCAGGGAAACTGAAAAGACTGTCTGTGAAAAATATCCTCAAATTAAGCCGGTACTGCCCGATGAAATTACATTTATCCATTCAGAAAACCTGCTTCTCAGGTACCCCGAACTGACGCCCAGGCAACGTGAAACAGAAGCAGCCAGGGAATACGGAGCCTTTTTCCTGATAGGGATAGGCGGGGAACTTCCCGGCGGTACCATACATGACGGACGTGCACCTGATTATGATGACTGGAGCACGGTAACCGGTGAAGGGCACAGAGGACTCAACGGCGATATCATTGTATGGAATCCTGTAACCGGTTCGGCTTTTGAGATATCATCCATGGGAATCAGGGTGGATGAAGATGCGCTTCTTCATCAGCTTGAAAAAAGGAACTGCCTTGAGCGCAAAGAACTGATGTTTCACAGCATGTTGCTCGCAGGTAGTCTCCCGCAGACTATGGGAGGCGGTATCGGACAGTCACGCGTTTGCATGTTCATACTGCGCAAATCCCACATAGGCCAGGTACAGGCAAGCGTATGGCCCGATGAGCTGAGACATGATCAGAGAATAAAAGGTGAGGACCTTATTTAAGGTCTCTCCCTAAAATGATTGATTTCAATTTAAAAAGCAGCGATTCTTGAAACAATTAAATACAGACAAATTATAATGCTTTGATATCACTGTCTTAAAAAATAATTATTCACGGTATTCATGACAAATTTCTTTTTTATACCGGACTCATAGTTATTTGATCAGCAATTATCGACAAGAAAGATTTAAGCAGACATTTACTTGTAATATCTCCATTTTTCATTTTCTTTGCCTGAAAAATTAATTATGGAGGGTTTGACAGGAGTATTTTTCAGCATTTGTATTCTTGGTCTGTTTCTGATAGCAGGTAAAATACTGCGGGTAAGGATCAGGTTGTTTCAGAAAATATTTCTGCCTGCATCTATTATCGGCGGATTTCTCGCCCTTTTTTGCGGTCCGTATATGGCTGATATTATACCTCCGTTTATTCTTGATACCTGGAGAGAAATACCGGGAATACTGATAAATTTTGTTTTTGCCACTTTATTTCTGGGAATTGCTGTTCCAGGGCTCAGGGTAATGTGGTCCCAGGGGGGAAGTCAGTTGTGCTTTGGTATGATAACCGGCACGGGACAGTATTTTTTTGCCTTGCTTGTAACAATTCTTGTCCTGATACCATTTTTTGATGTATCCCCTGTATTTGCCACCATTGTTGAAATAGGATTTGCCGGCGGTCACGGAACGGCAGCCGGGATGAGGGGGGTTTTTGAGCAGATGGGCTTCCCCGAAGGCGCCGCCCTGGCACAGATGTCTGCTACAGTCGGTATAATAATAGCAGTGGTCGGGGGTATCTTTTATATAAACATTGCTATACGGAAAGGCTACTGCGTCAACCTTGACGAATCCAAAGGTATACCCGAATATAAAAAGCGGGGACTGATTCCTGAAAAGCACCGTTTCACCATATCGCGGGCAACCGTTGCATCTGAATCAATAGAGCCGATGGCACTTCATTTTGCAGTTACCTGCATTGCCATACTTGCCGGATGGCTTATGCTTGCAGGTATAAGGGAGATCCACCCTGTAGTAAGCGGCTTCCCCCTCTTCCCTCTGGCAATGATAGGTGGTATGCTGATACAGATTATATCAATACGTCTTAAGGTGGATAAGTACTATGACCGCAGCAGCTTTGAACGTATACTGGGTTTTTCACTCGACGTTTTGGTTGTTGCTGCCATAGCCTCCATACGTCTTGACCTGTTTATTGAAAACTTCTGGCCTTTCCTTATCCTGATGATTACAGGTATTGCCTGGCTTTTTTTCTGTCTTATAGTGCTGGCGCCAAGAATGTTTCCCTACAACTGGCTTGAACGCGGAGTAACCGAGTATGGCATGCAGAGTGGAGTGACGGCAATGGGGCTGCTGCTGCTGAGGCTGGTTGACCCTAATTACAAGACCGATACGGCACAGGCCTTTGGTTTCAAACAGATGCTTTATGAACCTTTTCTGGGCGGCGGACTGATTACAGCTACGGCACCGTTCATTGTAGTCAGCCTTGGCGTATGGTGGTCTGCCCTTGCTGCAGGAATAATAATGCTTATCTTTATGTTTATCTCATGGCTTAGCGGATGGACACAATTGAATCCGGAAAAGGACAAGCAACCCAAACAAAAAAAGTTCTGAACAGTAAAACAGAAACCCCGGCAGTAAAACAGAATCTGAACAGTAAAACAAAATACCACCAGTAAAACAGAATCTGAACAGCAAACCAGAATCCCAACAGCTAAACAAAATCTGAACAGCAAACCAGGATTCTGAACAGTTAAATATCCTTCCTTTGAGAAGGCGGCTTTGAATCGCTCCCGCAGGGAACTTTAAAATCAAGCTGAAACAGCTGAATCAATCCTGCATGCAAGAAAACATGAAATTCACAGAAAGCATAATTTATCCTTTAATATTTTTGATTATAATCTGGAGCATTAAAATTGCAGAGATTGTTTCAGGCCTTAACCTGGGTATACTGGGCATTTATCCACGGCATGTCATGGGTCTGCCGGGAATAATATTTGCCCCCGTTATCCATGGCAACTTGTCTCATCTCTTTTCCAATTCAGGGCCTGTCCTGGTGCTTGGCACCGCTGTATTTTATTTTTACAGACCTGTTGCCTTCAGGGTAATATTTCTTTCCTGGATAATTACCGGAATAATGGTATGGCTTGCCGGAAGGGAGGCATTTCACATAGGGGCCAGCGGACTGATCTATGCCCTTGCCTCCTTCCTGTTTTTCAGCGGATTTATACGCAGAAGCATTGAGCTGATAGCAATTTCTTTTATTGTTGTATTTTTGTATGGAGGCATGATATGGGGTATTTTGCCCTTAAGGGAAGGTATTTCCTGGGAAACTCATCTTATGGGAGCTGTAACGGGTTTTTTACTGGCTGTTATTTACAGGCGACACGGACCACAACGAAAAAAATACGAATGGGAAGATGAAGAGCTGGAAAACGGGGACAATTAATATGCATATGGACAGATACGTATCCAAAATAATTGTATAGTTACATAAAGCATAATTGCCTTAAGTCAATCTTACAGAGGACACCTAAAAAAAACCTGCACCGGTTATTAAGCAACCAGACAGAATAAAAAAGGGAAAACAAAATTCCCGGCGGGATAAAATACCCGGACAAACAGAATGAATGTATCAGATTATTACCGCATACTTGGTATTTCCGAAAACGCAAGTATCAAGGAGATAAAAAATGCTTTCCGCCGGAAGGCAAAAGCCTGTCATCCCGATATTAACAAAAGCAGGGATGCTCACGAGAAATTCATCGACATTAACGAGGCATACACCTACCTGATGAATCACCACACCAGGGTTTCACCAGGCAGGGCTTATCAGCAGGACAGCGATAATTATTACCGGCAGTGGATGGAAAGGGAGAGGCAGAAAGCAAGGAGACATGCAGCACAAAGAGCAAGGATGAGATTTGAGGAGTTCCGGCAGTCTTCGATATATCAGACCACAAGTATGCTTTCGCACGGGCTGGATTACTTCCTCCTTTTCCTTGGTCTTTTTATAATCACAGCCGGGACAATCGGTTTTTACACCCAGGGATTACGTATCGAAGACAACGGTGAAGAGGTGGTTAATATCAGAGGTATAATAGGGATCCTGATTATTATATTTACCGGTATAATGTTTATTTCCCTCTCCTGGGGCAATATCAAGGAATACCGCAAAAAAAAACATGTTAAAGACAGGAACCGTGAATATACCGGAAATCAATAACTAAAAATGTACAGTACAATTATATCAACCACTTATCTGCTCTTTCCTTATATTCTTATCCTTCATCATCTCCGTAATTGCTCCGGCTTTGCTTCAACAGAGTCCGAAATTACCATTTACAAGCTTCAGCAGCACATCAAATATCTCACCTCCGGCACTCTGCAGAAAAGGCATCCGGGAAACGAAAATAGTATGATGGCGTCCGTTTTTATCAAGAGAGCGGTTCATAATTACATGCAGCACTCTGTTATCAAAATCGTCTTTAAAGTAGTAAGATGAAAAAGAGCAAGCCTGTCTGTCATAATCTGCATCAGGATATAATAGACAATTGCCGGAAGGGAGACAAAAAGGCACAGTTCAGGCTGTACAAGTTGTATTACAGGAATATGTTCAATATAAGCCTGCGGATTCTGAATGACACCGGGCAGGCAGAAGACATTATGCAGGAGTCTTTTCTTTCGGCTTTTGAAAAAATAGACTCTTACGAGGGAAAGGTAAGTTTCGGGGCATGGCTTAAGCGTATCGTGATCAACAGGTCGCTCGATGCCCTGAAGAAAAGAAAAGCCGGTATTATCAGTATAGACAACGCTGCAGAGCTGCCGGAAGTAAATGATGAAGATACCGGTGAAGAGCTAATAAATCTGCAGGTGGAAAAAATACACAAATGCATTAAGCTTTTGCCCGACGGATACAGGATAATACTCAGCATGTACCTTCTGGAGGGGTACGATCATTAAGAGATAGGAGAGATACTTGATATTTCAGCATCAACTTCCCGGTCGCAGTATACCAGGGCAAGGCATAAGCTGGCAGAATTGCTGAAGAGCATGGAAAATTATGATGCAGCGCCGGAATAATATCAGGGTAACACCTGGTATAACAATTAATTAAAACACTATGAAGCGCCTGGAAAAATATATTATTGATAATCGAGACAGGTTTGACTGCCGGGAACCGGAACCAGGACATATTGAAAGATTTCTGGCTAAGCAGAAAAGATCGCTCAAAAGATCAGGCAGGTTCTCATGGAAATATATGTTGCAGGCAGCAGCGGTTGCCGCATTGCTTGTTATTTCATCTTTATGGATTTACGAAAAACTCACTGGCAGGACAGAAGAACTGACCCAAATTACCCTGGCAGATATGGCAACCGAATACAGGGAGGCTGAAATTTATTACACTGCTATGATCAACCGGAAATACAATGAGATCAAATCGTTCGATTTTCAGGATAATCAGGGGGAGCAGGATATTTTGCTTAAAGAGCTGTCAGAAATGGATACAATATATATATCGCTCCAGAGAGAGCTGAATGTAGAAAGAGGCAATCAGATGGTCATCAACGCAATGATAATGCACTATCAGCACAAGCTTGATATAATGAACCAGATTCTTGAGCAGCTTTACAGGGTTCAATCTGAACAAAAATTAAAAACTGAAGATGATGAAAACATCAGAATTTAAAAAACCGGCAGTAATAATGTTGCTGGCAGTTATGCATATTACATTGTTAACTGCAGGACAGGAAGCAACAAAAACTTTTGAAAAGCTTTTCCCTCTCACGGCAAAGGCTTCCCTGGAGATAGAAAACAGATACGGCAGTGTTGATATCAGGAACCGGGAAAACGACGAGATATCTGTCGAGGTAGTCGTAACAGTCCGCAGCACAGACCCGGAAACCGCTGCGAGGCAGCTTTCCTATATTAACATAAACTTCAGTCAGCAGGAAAATGACATAAAGGTAATAACCGAAATCGATCAGAGGATAAGCCGCCGGGGGTCAAGATGGTTCTCTTCAGATGATGACGGACTGAGCATCAGTATAGACTATACCGTGTATGCCCCGAAAGAAACAGATCTCAACATTACCCACAGGTATGGTGATATATTCATCAATGAGGCGACGGGACACACATTTATTGACCTGAGGTACGGCAATTTACAGGCTAACAGTATTATCAGGGACAATACGCGTCCCCTGAGCGAAATCAATCTGGCATATTGTCCGAAAGCAACCATAAGCGAGGCTCAGTGGTTAAAGGTTAATATGAGGTATTCCGACCTGGTGATAGACCGGTGCCGTGCACTGGTTTTGTCATCAAGCTACTCAAAAACCAGGGTCGGGAGGGCAAGTTCCATAGTTGCCGAATCACGTTATAGTGAGTTTGATTTGGGACAAATAAACAATCTGGTATCTGAAAGTGCTTATACCAATTATTCAATAAACAGGATAAACAACACCTTCGATGTTGAATCAAGATATGGCAACGTCAGAATTGATAATGTGCCGGCGGACTTTGCCAGTCTCAGGTTCATAAGCAGCTACGGTAACATGCGTACAGGAATCGATCCCGGTGCATCATACAGAATCGAATAGACTGCAAGCTACGGTACTGTAAGTATTCCAGACAGCGAACGTATTACAAGAACAGGCAGCGGCAGACAATCGTCAATCTCGGGTATTGTAGGCGCTGAAGCTGATCCGTCCTCCAAAGTGGAAATATCTGCCCGGTACGGTAATGTTAACCTGGATGCCAGATAGGCGGGGAAAAAGATATACTGAACCGCCATTTTCGACAAAGGCCAAAGTTATTGCCAGTCTCCTTGAATATATTATGTTCCGGGCATTTATGATGCCCGGAACCTTTTTTCTGCATTAAGTATTAAAATCCACACCTGGCCCGGGTAAAAATTTTCGCGAAACCCGGATTATATGAATCATCGCAGATAGTTTTAAACGGGCCGGCCTGGATTGTGCTGTTCCTGATTATTCCCCATACAAATCATAGAAGATAGCTTCAAAACCCGGGTTTTACATCGAACCGCAATTTTTTTCAACCCCGCAAATAGTTTCGGGACGGGCCTGTAAAAACATTCTGGGCCCGCAAAGACATTATTATACACAAAACAGCTGAATTTTCAACTTAAATCAAATTATAGCTTTGATTATATAGGAATACTTTTTTAATTTAGCCAAACGTACCGTACCGCTCACGGGAAATAAAAATGCATTGTTATTGCCTGTTAATATGTCTGATTCGCCCGGAAAGAACCCAAATCAATGCAATGAAGAATTCAGGATATTGTTTGAGAATTCGCCCGATGCGATTGCTCTGACCACACCTGAGGGTATCATTATTGATAAAAACCGGGTGGCCTATGAATTGTTTAACTTTACTGACGACAGTAAGTATAATGATTTCCCGGCCATCAGACTTGTTTCCGAAAAAGACCGGAAACGAGCCAGGGGTCTTGTCAGATCTGCAATACAAAAAGGTTATGTCAAAAACAAAACCCTGAAGCTTGTTAAGCTTGACAATACCGGTTTTATGGCAGAGGTATCCGTCAGTGTGATAAAAAATAAAAATTCGGAGCCTGACAGACTGATAATAATTATCAAGGATATTACCGAGAGACTGCTTTATGAGAAAATGCTTGAAGAAACCAGGGACAGGGCCATTGAATCGGATAATCTAAAATCTGCTTTCCTTGCCAATATGTCGCACGATATCCGCACTTCCATGAATGCAATAATCGGTTTCTCCAAACTTCTGACCACACATCATGAGAGTGATACCGACAACAAGGAATACATAGAAATAATTCAAAGTACCGGCAACACCCTTCTTACCCTTATAGATGACATTATAGATTTTGCCAAAATTGAAGCAGCTGAAGTCCGGATAGTGAAATCAGCCTGTAATGTACATAAGGTTATGAAGGAGCTTCATACCTCTTTCGAGAAAGAATGCTCAGGTAACCCGGAAAACGATATTGATCTCATCCTCAATTTGCCTCACACCTCCGGTGATCTTGTCTTATTGACAGACCAGGACCGTTTAAAGCAGATTTTTTCCAATTTGTTAAGCAATGCAATTAAATTTACAGAAAAAGGTAAAGTGGAATTCGGATATAATATTGATCTTTCCGGACTGGAATTCTATGTGCTCGATACCGGTATAGGAATACCGGAAGACAAGCAAAATATCATTTTTGAGCGTTTCAGACAGTTGGATTTCAATTATAATACAAAATATAAAGGTACCGGACTGGGTCTTTCCATTACAAAAAACCTTGTAAAGCTTCTTGACGGAGATATTACGGTAGAATCCAAAAAAGGAGAAGGATCGGTATTCAGGTTCAGCCTTCCCCTCAGAAGGGCGGAAGACCAGGACCGGGAAACTAAGCCAAACTTTGCAGAAATGAGCAACTATAACTGGATCAACAAGGTAATACTTATTGTAGAGGACAATGAACTTAATTTAAAGCTTCTGCAAAAAATGATCGAGCCCACAGGTGCCAGAGTGCTCTTTGCAAAAGACGGAAAACCGGCCATCGAAACATGCATTGCCAATCCTGATATAGACATTGTGCTGATGGATATACAAATGCCGGAGATGGATGGTTATGAAGCAACAAGGGCCATCAAGGATATCAGGCCGGAAATGCCGGTCATTGCACAGACCGCCTATGCCATGGCACACGAAAAAGAAAATATAATTGAAGCCGGTTGTAACGATTATCTTTCAAAACCAATAAGACAAAAAGAGCTCCTCGATGTACTGAACAAATATCTGAAACTTTAAAACCACCCGTAAGCAACCCTTCATCAACCGTTTTTTCCGGCCTCCACCACTTCATAGTTCCGGTTCACCAGCAGGTCGGCTTTGGGCTTAAGAGATTGAACATTGATATGTTCACGTTCCAGAACCTGCAACCTGAAATCATCGGCAGGCTCTTTCCCTCTCATAAGCTGGGATATCTTGGTTTCATGGTAAGTCAGCTCAATAAATACCCTCAGGTCAACCTCTTTGGTATTTATTGCATATAAGCCGTCGATAACCAGCAGGTGTATCTTATGAAAATCGGTGATCAGCCTGTCTATCTGATCTGGAACAATGTCAATACAAGGCATTATTGTCTCCCTGTTTTCCTTGAAGTCCCTTATATTCCTGTTCACCAGACTCCAGTCATATTCATTTATCCCCACCGATTCTATGCCGTTGTTCATTCTCCATTCCTTTCGCAGTAAAGGTGGTACAAGATAGTAATTATCGGTATGCAGCACTTTAACCCTGATCCCATGTGCTTTAAGAAGCAAGGCCAGAGAATGGGATAACTCCGACTTTCCGGCACCGGATTCGCCCGAAATAGCTACTACATACTTGTATTCAGGATCGTTTCTCTCCTTTTCCTCCTTTTCGATAAGCACTCTTTCCATAATTGAACTGGCAGCAAATTTGTGCAGATCGTTAATCAGTAAGACATCTCCCAACATATAAATTATTGATTATTCGTTCAACTCAAAGCTCCGTTAATTTAAAAAGTTAAGCTGTTAATTAAACACAGATAACTTAAATATACAAGCCACACCGGTGCTTTCATTTAATATATTTTTACCAGTGGAAATTTACCGGAACAACCCTTCAGACAACTCTTTTCAGATGTCTATCCTGCACTCATTACCGGCAGCAACAACGTGCTCTTTATCCCCGACAATTATCTTTTCCTTGCTGTTGGAAGGCCCGGGTATAATATTTATAAATGATTGGCCCACCTCCAGTTTATAATTATTACCCCGGTAACCAAAACCGAAGGATATTCTTCTCCAGTGCCCGGGAAGTGCAGGATCCACCTGGAGTAACCCCTCCTGTACATTCAATCCCCCGAAAGCGGTCATGGCCATCAATACTGTTGCACCCATTACACCCGTATGTATTCCTTCTGCAGTGGTACCACCCTGGGAATCAGAAAAGTCGCTCTGAAGAGCCTCATAATAGAGATTCCAGCTAAGCCGGTGCTTGCCCATCATGGCGGCCAGGCAGGCATGGACCACCCTGCTCAGGGTGGATCCATGTGAACAGCGCCGCAGATAGTAATCAAAGTTCTTTTCCAGGTAATTGTCCGGAAGCCTGTATCCCAGCTTATCAATTATACTGCTCACGGTATCACTGCCCAGATTATAAAAACACATCAGTGTATCGGCCTGTTTGGATAATTTGTATTTATCAGGCAATTCACCCTCGGCTTTCAGCAACCTGTCCAGCCTGGAAATATTCCCGTATTTTTCCCTGTAGGCATCCCAATCCAGCTCTTCAAGATCAAAATAACCGTCAAACTGTGCAATTATACCATCATCTGATATATCGAGGTTCATTTTATGCCCCTCATCATGCCATTTCTGCAGTTCTTCCTCTTTCAGGGATATTTTATCCAGCACTTTTTTACGCATCTCTTTACTCATGCTGCCCAGTATATCAAAAGCGCGGTAAAAAAGCCAGACCACCATGATATTGG
>PXAP01000272.1 GCA_003567115.1 Bacteroidota bacterium | reverse complement strand
GACAGATCATTCTGCTTGATATAGTCGGAATTACCTGCAGAAATTCCAATCCGTTTTTTAATTATATGTTTCTTGAAATCAAGGGTTGAAAACAGGTCTTCAGGACCTGCAATATTTTCTGTAAGTTGCAGTCTGGAATCCGGATTCTTTGCATCAAAACGCTTAAGCTGCATATTAAGTTCATTGATGAAACCACTGTTATTTTCATTATCGAACAGCAGAATAGAAAAATCAAATCCCCAGCCGGTAAGAAGGTTGACAAGCGTTGTTACCCCTGCAGGTCCTTGTGCCGGCAGGAAATGGAGTACCTCCGGATTTTCAGTGAGTTTATAAAGGGCTGACAGGAAATAAAAACTGCTGATATCCTCTACGATGACATTTTTGCCCTGATTAACTGATTGTTGCTTTGCAGCCCCGGTTCCCAGGAGCGAGCAGACCGGCGACAGAGTGTCGGAAGTAGCTGAATGAAGATGAGAGGCATCAAAAATAATTGTTTCACTTTGCTCGCTGTTTTCATTTGCCCTCTGCACTGCAAGCAGCCTGTATAACTTATTATGGTCAATCAGGTGGGAAGAGTGCGTGGTATATATGATCTGGATTTTTCCCCTGATATCTTCAAAAACCTTGAGTACATCTTCCTGTGCCCTGGCATGAAGACTAAGTCCGGGTTCATCAATAAGCAACATCCTGTGCAAGTGTTCGTGTTCAATGACATATGCTTTTAACTCAAGGTAAAAGGACAGGAACCACCTTACTCCCCGGCTTCTCTGGTTAGGATACAGTCTTTCATACTGATCTTTTATCCAGAATTCCAGATAAGGCTTTCCTCTTTTTTCCGGATTTGAAATATCATAATGTTCAAGATCAAAGTGGATTCTTATTTTATTGGTTTTTCCCAGGTTTTGCCTCCAGTATTCCTGAAAATCAATAGTAACCTCATTATTAAGATTTTCAATTTTTTGTTTAAGTATACGCTTATTGGTTTGTTTGAAAAAATCAGGATCAAGGCCTGCAATTATCAGAAAATTCCTTACCGCTTTGTAACCTTCGACTTTGTTATTGCATTCAAAAATATCTTCAAGGTCAATACGGTTTGGCAGAAGACTGCTGAAATCTTCGAAAAACTCGTGGCGGGGGAGACGCTGGAAAAGAGCTTCGCATGCCTGTTCGTTGGAATACAGGTTATTTTTTATGTTAAATTCATGGCTTGCTTCCTTTTCAGCCCGGGCTGATTCTTTTCCCTCGATCAGTTTTTTTACCAGTCTTATTTTATGTCCCGATTTTTCTTTCAATGAATCCATCCGGCGGCTTATAGATGCATGCCGTTTTTTAGTTTTCAGTAATTTTTTCTCTCCTGTTTTTTTTTCTCTCCTGCTCTTTAAAAGAACCATCCCTTTTTCAGTCTCAGTCAGTTCTTTACAGATATTTTCAAGTTCTGCCCCGGTCTTTTTAAGTTCCTGAATCAGCTCCAGGCAATGATTGCCGTGTTCTTTGATAAATTCCTGACCGCTCAGCTTTATCTTTGTTTCATGGAGACTGTTTTCTTCTTCCTTTAACTTTTCTGCAATGCGGTCATATTCCCTGGCGGCTTCCTCCATATCATGTTTCAGGGTTTCCTTCTTTGGAGCATCAGAAGAACGTCTGAGCAATTTCTTTAAACCGGCCTGTTTTTTAGCTGTTTTATCAAGTTCATTTTTTAACGGGACTGTGCTTTCTCCCAGTCTTTTTATTTCATAACGGCTGTTTTTGGATTCTTTAATCAGTATATGGATCTGGTTAATTACCGTTTCAGTTAAAAGTTGCTCATTATTCTCAATCTCCTCAAAAATTGCTGCAACATCTTTACCCGAAAGAAATACCCGGCTGGAAAGATCGGGGTACCATTTTCTGGTAAAAACAATCTTATTATTGGTTTTTATTACCGAAAGAACCTCGGGAGGCATACGGTCGTTTTCGATGATGTCAAATGCTTCATCATTATCAGGTGTATATGAGCATGATACCTCAGGCATACTCATATCGCTGCGTAATACATCTTCGGAGAGGCTTCCATTATAAAAACTGTAAAGAGCCTCCAGCACAGAAGTTTTTCCCGATTCATTCTGTCCGATAATTGCCGTGATATTATCGGTTGACAGAGTGTTCCATCCCGAATCAAGGATGCTTCTGAAATTTTTTATTCTGAATTCTGAAAGACGCATTTTTTTTAAATTAGGTAATTATAAAACCCATAACGAGAATATCGTCTATCTGTTCATTTTCTCCCATCCAGTTTTCAATAGTTTCCTGCAGGATTATATGCTGCTCGTACATTTTCTTTTGATGGATATCAATAAGAAGCTTTTTGAAGGGGCCGTATTTGAATTTTTTATTTTTCAAACCACCGAACTGATCGGGGTATCCATCTGAAAACATATATATCCTGTCATTTTTTCTGATTTCAATGCTATTATTTTTGAAGGTTTCTTCAGGTACTGCATGTATTCCCACCGGCATTTTGTCTGGTTTAATTTCCATTAATGCATTATCCCTGATTATGTAAAGCGGGATGTTGGCCCCTGAGAACTGCAGACAGCTTTTATCCTGATTAATTATACAGAGAGAAAGATCCATTCCGTCCTTCGATTCATTGAAGTCGCCCGTCTGGTTGAGAGCTTCCATAACTTTTTCCCTGAGTTTGTTAAGTATCCTGCTTGCCATCCCGGTAGAGTCTGTTTTGATTACATCATTCAGGAAAGAGATTCCCAGAATACTCATTAGTGCTCCTGGTACTCCGTGGCCTGTAGCGTCGGCTGCTACAATATATGTCTGGCTGTTTTTCCGGGTTATTAAATAAAAGTCTCCGCTGACAAATGCTTTTGGCCTGAAAAGTATAAAATAATCCTGTAAAATCTTTTTCATCAGCTGTGAAGATGGAAGTAATGCCTGCTGTATCAGTCCTGCATACCTGATGCTGTCCATTATTTCCCTGTTACGGACATTTTCCTGGTCTGGCTTTAAATTTCGGATTATCTTATTTAAACCGGCTGATCCCGACATCTGTTGAGTATAATAATTAATGTATGAACATGAAAATTTTCTGATGAAGCAAAGCGGTTTCCGGCTACAAAATAAAAACAAATTATTGAAACAGATAATAAATTACAGGATTTATTAACTATCCTGTCTCTTTTTTATATACAGAGACACAAAAATAACAGGCTTTGCATTAGTTAGTTCCGTAATAAGCATTTTTTTTGTAAAAATTATCTGAAATAACCCGGAGCGCTAATATACCGGATTAATCCGGCCGGTAAATTTCCTGCTGTGAACAAAATAAACTTTTCAAAAATATGTTTGTTTATTTGATGTTTATTAATTTTAAATTCAAAAATAGATGACTCCGCTCTTAATTATACTGATATCTTTCATGCTTCTTGGCTGGCTGGTTGGCAACCAGCTGAAATCAAGGTTCAGGAAGTATTCAAAGATTCCGGTCGGTTATGGTGTAACAGGAAGGGAAGTAGCCGAGAGGATGCTTTATGACAATGGCATAACCGACGTTAATGTGGTTTCCGTACAGGGTGAACTGACCGATCATTATCATCCCGTGAAAAAAACAGTCAATCTGAGCCGTGATGTTTATCACGGAAAGAGTGTAGCTGCCGCGGCGGTTGCAGCTCATGAATGCGGTCATGCGGTACAGCATGCAACGGCATATGCTTTCCTTCGGATGAGGTCCGCTCTTGTACCTGTTGTCAGCATTTCATCCAGATATGTTCAATGGGTGTTGCTGGCAGGCATAATACTTGTTGAGTCCTTCCCGGGAATACTTTTAACGGGTATTGTTTTGTTCGCAATGACAACCCTGTTCAGTTTCATAACTCTCCCGGTAGAGATAGATGCCAGTCAGCGGGCTCTTGCCTGGCTTAACCACAGCAATATCACCGACAGGTCAACCCATCCCCGGGCACAGGATGCACTTAAGTGGGCTGCATATACCTATGTGGTTGCCGCATTGTCTTCTCTGGCGGCATTGCTTTATTATATCTGGATATTCCTGGGCAGGCGCAATTAAACATTGCTGCCCTGATTTTTAAAGTAAAAATCTGCTCCAAAAAGTCAAAAATGATGATTTTTAACAAAAATTCAAATATAAAATGCACTGATAAACAGCGGTTTGAAAATTTGATTTTACTGATTTTTGCTCCAAAAAATACTTTATAAAGTGGACTCAAGTAAGATTATTAAAGTTTACCGGGTAAAAAATATTTTTGTGGAACAATGTAATTTGTTTTGATTTATGGAATTCAAGGATTATTACAGGATATTGGGAATAGAACCGGGAGCCACCGGCAAAGAGATCAAAAACGCTTATCGCAAAATGGCTTCAAGCTCACATCCTGATAAATCCACCGGCAAGGATCCGGATAGTGTGCCTGATTCAGGTCAGTTCATTGAAGTAAAAGAGGCTTACGATGTTTTAAGTAACCATGAGAGAAGAAAAGAGTACGACATGATATATCGGGCTGAAAAAACAGGGAAAGACTATAATTTCCCGGGGTCAGGTGTGTATGGTGAGGGCAGTTTCGAATCCGGCACTTTCGATCAGTTGATAAATGATCTTTTCAGCAGATTTTTCGGGGAAGAAGATGGAAGCATATCGCAAGGCAAAAGTTTTGGTAACAGACCTGATCATATTCATTATGATGATCTTTTGCGAAAAAAGCGGTAATTGAGAAAAAAATTAACTTTTTCCTGCACCTGCAATATAATTTAAAGGGAAAATATTTCCGGGTTGAATATCAGGTTTTACCTGACTGCAGACTCTCTTTAGGTTAATACCGTTGCTGCGAGAGATGTTATCTGTCAAGGGCAGGAATTACAGGTATTCAGAAAAATATTAAATCATCAGTAAAAATCCCGGAGTTGGTGTAACATTTTTCCGGGAGAACAGTCTTATGGTTAAAGATTGTTCATTTTAGGACATCAATGTATCAAGGTCGTACAATCAGCCTGTAGCGCTACACAGTTAATATTTGACAGATCAACAGTATAACTGGTATGGCATGATATCTGGAGACAACATAAAGAAATTCAAACCTAAACACAAAAGTCATGAAGTTAGATCTGAAACCCAATGAAATGGTTGTAAAAGCAGGCAATTCAGACAGGCTTTGCAACGGAAATAAAGTTGACGGCAAGTTCATAGTGACAAATCAACGTATATATTTTAAATGTCTCAATGGTCATGCCCGACAGAATGATCTGGAAATAATGCCATCACAGATCAGGGAGGTGCACTTTTTCAATACGGGGTTTCTGTCGCCAAGCGGATTGAATATTATACTTAAGGGAGGGGAGGAGATGAAATTCAGGGTGAAACAGAGAAACTCCTTCGGAGAACTGATTAACAGGATGTACTGATTGCAATACCCGGTATCTATATATAACCGGTAATGTTTACCGGCCATTATTATTAAAGTGGTTTTTTCAATTTAACCTTTCCGCCAAAGCAGGGGGAAAGGTTTTTTTGTGTGGTAACGGAAACGGTAATTATTTCGGTTTCCCGGCCTGCTGCATCCTTTGCTGCAGGTGACCTTTTGTGATTCAGGGATCAGGTTATTCTGCGAGCCCCGGGACACAGAGGGACCGGAAATTTTTTCAAGCCTTCTTTACAAGTGCTTTTGTTGAAAGCATTCCGCAGGCAGCATATATATCTTCTCCCCTTGATTGCCTTATAGTGGTAAGAATTCCTTTTTTTTCCAGGGCCTCCTTAAACTGCTCTGCAGTGGCATTATCCGGACTTTCAAGTGAAAGGCCGGGAACTGCATGATAGCGTATTAGATTGACCCTGCAACGAAGTCCCCCCAGCAACCTTGACAGCTCTCTTACGTGCCGGGAAGTATCGTTCATATTTTTAAAAAGTATATATTCAAAAGAGATCCTTCTCTGCCGGCCGATATCCCGGGATTTTAATTCCTCAATGACCCGGGTCAGGGGATAAACATTTTCTGCAGGCATAAGATGGCTTCGTTCGTGCCTGAAAGGTGAATTCAGGCTGACGGCAAGGTGGCAGCTGCTTCTGTCAAGAAATTCACGCATGGCAGGGATTATGCCAATGGTTGATACCGTTATGCGCCGGGGACTCATATTAAAGCCATAGCCGGAGGTGAGTATATCAAGGCTTTTCATTACCTCCTGCAGGTTGTCAAAAGGCTCTCCCATACCCATGTATACAATGTTGGTTATTTTTTCCCTTTCGGGGATCATTCTCAACTGATTGAGAATTTCTCCGGCAGTGAGGTTTCCCTGGAACCCCTGCTTGCCTGTCATACAGAAAAGACATGCCCTTTTACAGCCAACCTGGGTTGACAGGCACAGGGTATGCCTGTTCCTTTCAGGTATATATGCAGCCTCAACGTATTTGTCCCCTGAAACAGGGAACAGATACTTTTTAGTCCCGTCTGCCGATTCCATGACTTTAATGTAATCAGCAACTCCTGTCCGGTAACTTTTTTTCAGCAGTTCCCTTGCCTTTTTTGACAGGTTGGTCATCTGGTCTGTTGTGGTGACATTCTTACTGTACA
Organism: Bacteroidota bacterium; assembly: GCA_003567115.1. GTDB lineage: Bacteria > Bacteroidota > Bacteroidia > Bacteroidales > PUMT01 > PXAP01. The sequence goes on along the minus strand of PXAP01000272.1, from coordinate 3,787 downwards.
GCCAGCTTGATATCTGTTGTCCGGAGTATGCCGGAAGGCCGGCTTCAAGGGTAACGGCTTTAAGTTCTTCCAGCGTTTTTCCAAATAAAGGTTCCTTATCCATTCTTTTTTCCCGCTTTTTATGGCAGCAGCAGATTACGTGCAGAATTTATAACTGATTATTTCAGGAGTTTCAGAAAAACCGCACCCAGAGGCGGCAATGTCAATGATAATGTATATGGTTTGTCATGGTATGGCTGTTCCCATGCATCAAGTTCGCCGGGATTTTTAACATTGCTTCCGCCAAATTCCTCTTTGTCGCTGTTAAACAGTTCAATCCATTTTTCACCTGAAGGAACTCCGATATGATAATCATGGCGGGGTACAGGTGTAAAATTGCATACCACGACAATTACATCATTATTGGTGTTTCCGCGGCGAATAAAGCTGATAACGCAATTGACAGTATCATGAATATCGATCCACTCAAAGCCTTTTTGCTCAAACTGGCATTCATACAACGCCTTTTCCTGCCTGTAGATCCGGTTCAACTTTTTTATCGTATTTTTTATCCCCTGATGATTGCCATAGGAGAGCAGATGCCAGTCGAGGCTGCTGTTATGCGCCCATTCGTCCAACTGGGCAAATTCACCTCCCATAAACAGGAGTTTTCCACCGGGATGGGCGTACATATAGCTGTACATTAACCTCAGGTTGGCAAACTGCTGCCACTGGTCACCGGGCATTTTATTGATCAGCGATTGTTTTCCGTGAACCACTTCATCATGGGAGAGAGGCAGTACATAATTTTCACTAAAGGCATATACAATACTGAAAGTAATTTCATTTTGATGGTACTGCCGGTGAATGGGATCTTTGGAAAAATAAGTCAGCGTATCATGCATCCACCCCATCATCCACTTCATATCAAAACCGAGTCCCCCGACATAAGTGGGTTGGGAAACCATTGGCCATGCTGTCGATTCCTCGGCAATGTTGTAAATATCAGGGAATTTCTCATGAGTAGCATCATTCATCTGTTTCAGAAAGCTTATGGCTTCCAGATTTTCCCTGCCTCCAAACCGGTTCGGTATCCATTCTCCCTCTTTCCTTGAATAATCACGGTATATCATGGAAGCCACCGCATCTACCCTCAACCCGTCGGCATGGTAAATGTCGAGCCAGAACACGGCATTGCTTATCAGAAAACTGCGCACTTCGTTTCTGCCAAAGTTAAAAATATAACTCTTCCAGTCAGGGTGGTAACCTTCACGTAAATCCTGGTGTTCATACAGATGCGAGCCGTCAAAATATGAAAGTCCGTGCTGGTCGGACGGAAAATGTGACGGAACCCAGTCAAGAATTACCCCGATTCCTTCCCTGTGCAGTTCGTTAATCAGGAACATCAGATCCTGTGGCGAACCATACCGGCTTGAAGGTGCAAAATACCCTGTAACCTGGTACCCCCATGATCCGTAAAAAGGATGTTCGGTTACAGGCATAAATTCAACATGGGTGAATCCCATTTCCCTGAGATAGTCCGGCAGCCGGGCGGCAAGTTCGCGATAGGTGAGATACCTGTTCCCCTCCTCGGGACACCTCTGCCATGAACCCAGATGTATTTCATATACCGAAAACGGTTTTGGCTTACCGGAAGCTTTTTTTCTTTCTGCCAGCCATTTCTCATCAGTCCATAAAAATTTTTTGTCCCATACCACCGAACCTGTGCGGGGAGGCTCTTCCCACATAAAAGCGTAAGGATCGCCCTTTTCAACGCTGTAATGGTATAAATTGGATTCTATGTGGTATTTATAAATTTGACCATGACCGATATCCGGAATAAAACCTTCCCATATTCCCGATCCGTCCCCTCGGTTAAAAAGCTCATGCGAATGGGAATTCCATAAATTGAAATCTCCGATAACACTTACTTTTTTGGCATTGGGTGCCCATACGCCAAAAAAGGTTCCATCACACCCATTTAATTCGACTATATGAGAGCCAAGTTTTTCATACAGGTTAAAATGACGGCCTTCCCTGAAAAGATGAATGTCATAATCGTTCATCAGAGAATACTTCATAACCGGACCTTTACCCGAAACATCCTGTCTTCTGCCATCTCCGGCAGCACCTTCTTTTGCCTGATTTGTTTCAGCATATGATTTGGTTGAGGACTTTTCAGACGGTCTTTCCGAAGATTTTTTTGAAGTAGCGGGTTTTCCGGTTTTTTTTGCAGGGACCGGTTTCTTTGATTGTTTTTTCATAATAAATGTGATTTTGCTATTCAGCTTTCATAATATATTTTATCCCCTTTATGGGTATAATAACCCAGTCGGGTCTGTTATTGAGTTCATAGTTTAATTCATAAACAGCTTTTTCCAGGATAAAGATATCCAGCATTGTTTTCAGATCCTTTTGATCCTCAGGTATTAGTCTGGTTTTACCCAGTGTTTGGATATAGGTTTTCACATATATACTACTGACATAATGATACCAGAATTCAGCCCACTTCTCAAGTATATCGATATCTTCCTGCCTTACGGCTGTAAGTTTCAGCAATGAGCTGTAGGCAGCATAATGGAAAGACCTTAACATACCGGCCACATCGCGCAGGGGCGACCTCTTTAGTCTTCTTTCACTGAATGTGCGTGCAGGTTCACCCTCAAAATCGATGATAAAAAAGTCTTTTCCTGTAAACAGCACCTGGCCCAGATGAAAATCACCATGGTTTCTTATCTTTAAGGAATTAAATTTTCTGGAATAGATCATTTTCATCCGCCTCAGGATATTATTTTTCATTCCCAGAATATCCCGTGCCTCATCCTGTATTGAATCGGGTATTATATCCATATTTTTTTCGAGCGACTGGTATGAGCTTCTTGTCAGTGACTGAAGCGATGAAAACAAGGATCGCTGATAATGAAGGGAAAAAGCTTCAGGTTCAAAATCAGGCTCCCTGTTTCGTGATGACAGGCTCATATGCATTTCAGCCGTACGTTGAGCAAGCAGGCTTATCCTTTCAAAAATAGCAACTCCCAGGATTTCTTTTATATCTTCATCCAGATTGTTAAAGGATTCCAGGTCCGTCAGATCATCTTTTAACTGCGGGATATTCTTAAAATCGGGATATGCCAGTATTTTCTCAAAGTAGCGGTTCAGCTCATCATTTGCATAATCCCAGGCATCACCCTGATTTTCAATCATCTCCTGCATCATCCCCATTGTCATTGGCGGTTGATTTTCCTGCCGGTGTTCAACACCCCCCATAAACGTGGGGACATTTTGAAATGAGGTTTTTTCCGTAAGAAAACGCAGTATTTCCATGTCAGGGTTAGTGACGCGGTCAAGCTTCCTGTATATTTTAAAGAAATATTTCCTGTTGAAAATGATAGATGTATTACTCTGTTCTGCACTCAACACTTTGGCATGAAACTCCTTAACTTCCTGGTCTTCTTTATGTGCAGCTTTAAATTCCTTATTGACATAAAATGCCAGCTCGCCCTCTTTTCCCCTGATTCTTCTTCTTTTTGTCATGTAGTCGTAAATGGCCTCACGGAACAAACTGCTGTATACGGCATCATATAATATACCCTGGTCGTCGCCGATGGTTACCGGGGCTATAATGGATTGGGTAAACTCTTCACGCAGAATTGATTCATATTCCTTGCTGGCAAAGCTTACAGGCAGCTGATACAGTTCAGGTAGTCCTTCTATATATTTTATTTCAACGGTCAGCCATGAAAAGTTTTCCTGATGGAAGGATAAATGAATAGCTTCAGCAATATTTATATCCCTGATTAGCCTGGCT
>PXAP01000016.1 GCA_003567115.1 Bacteroidota bacterium | reverse complement strand
GGTTATGGGATATCTGCTGGCCGGATATCTTGAACCACTGCTTGGCTATGTTTTTACCACGGCAGACAGGGATGTATTTATTGCCATTGTGGAAAGTACTTTCGAAATGGCCAAAACAAGCGTGGATATTGCTATTTATCTTATCGGAGTTATGGCCCTTTGGCTGGGTATCATGAGGATAGGTGAGAAAGGAGGGGCAGTGACAGGGATGACCCGGTTTATTATGCCTTTTTTTAAAAGGATATTTCCCGGGCTGCCCGAAAAACATCCGGCGTTCGGTTCAATGACAATGAATATATGCGCGAATATGCTGGGCCTTGACAATGCTGCAACTCCCCTCGGTATAAAGGCCATGCAGGAACTGCAGGAAGCCAACCCGGATAAAACAAAGGCCTCTGACTCACAGATCATGTTTATAGTGCTTAATACAAGCGGATTAACCCTTATACCTGTTTCGGTTATGGCAATAAGGGCGGCTATGGGAGCCGCAAATCCTGCCGATATATTCCTGCCAATAATGCTCACCACATTTTTTTCTACCATAGCAGGCCTCCTTATTGTTTCGCTTATCCAGCGAATAAACCTGTTTAACCGGGTTGTACTGGCTTATATCGGCGGACTGTCGCTTATAATAGGCCTGATCATATGGATATTCAGCAACCTGGCATCGGCAACCATAGGTGTTGTCTCCACTTTCGCGGGAAACCTTTTACTTTTTCTGGTAATTATTTTGTTCATCCTGCTCGCCTGGAGGAAGAAAGTCAATGTCTACGAGCAGTTCATTGAAGGAGCCAAAGAGGGATTCCAGGTAGCGGTAAAAATCATTCCTTATCTGGTGGCCATGCTGGTGGCCATAGGCGTTCTGCGGGCATCGGGAGCACTGGATATGCTGGTATCAGCTATCGGGGGATTAATCGGATTGTTTGGCGTGGACACCGAATTTGTCGGCGCACTCCCCACCGCCTTTATGAAGCCCCTAAGTGGCAGTGGTGCCAGGGGAATGATGATAGAGGCCTTCAACCATTACGGGGTAGATTCATTTGTGGGCCGTACTGCAGCCACTTTCCAGGGATCGACCGAAACCACCTTCTATACCATTGCCGTTTATTTCGGAGCCGTCGGAATCCGCAATATCAGGTATACTGCAGGTTGCGGATTATTTGCCGATTTAACGGCAGTTGTGGCAGGGATCCTCATCGCCGGAATGTTTTTCGGGTGATCCGTATTTGCCTTTCAGGCACAGGCCCGCCAGCACATGCCCGCACCCCAAGGAGGCAGGTTTATAAGATAAACAAAAAAACAAGCCTATTATGACAACAAAGAAAATTATTTTTATCCTGCTTGCCATTTTATTGCCAGCCGGGTACGGCATACAGGCACAGGATCACCCCGAACCGGCTGAGCCTGATTTCTTTCCCTTCTCGGTATGGTACAGCGGAGGCAAGGCCCGCGCCCCCATGCTCTCGGAAATTACACCCCAGTCTGAGGAGGAGTGGAGAAATGACCTTAAACAGATAAAAGAACTGGGCTTCAATACAGTCCGTACCTGGGTTGAATGGGCAACCTGCGAACCGGTAAGGGGAGAGTATAACTTTGAAAATCTTCACCTCCTCATGAGACTGGCCGAAGAGATCGGTCTCCGGGTATTTATCCAGATGTATGTTGATTCGGCACCGGACTGGGTTGGAGAAGAATTTTCCGATTTTCTGTTTGAAACGCAGAGCGAAATAAAGGTATATCCCCAGGCAGCCCCCGGCGCATGCACTGATAATCCTGAAGTAAGTGAGGCAGTTTTAAATTTTTATACCGAAACTGCCAAAGTGGCCTCATCATATCCTAATTTTTTCGGATGGGATCTGTGGAGCGAACCCCACATAATTAACTGGGCCCACCTGGATTATGTTCCCAATGTCCAGTTTTGTTTCTGCCCGGGTACTGTAAGCCGGTTCAGGGAGTGGCTGATGGATAAGTACGGTTCGCTGGAAGAGCTGAACCGGGCATGGCACCGCACTTTCCGTATGTGGAGCCAGGTTGAACCGCCGAGATTCAGCACCATCTTAAGCTATACGGATTTTATCGACTGGAAAACATTTATTTATGAAAAGCTGGTAGATGACATGCGTATGCGGTATGAGGCCATCAGAAAAGCTGACCCGGACAACCTGATCACAGCCCATGCAGTGGGAGCTTCACTGTTTCAATCCCCTTACGTCGGAGCAGGCGCCTCCGATGACTTTATGATGGCCGGGCCGCTGGATTTTTATGGTGTATCAATATACCCGAAGCATAACCATCCCGACCGCCACTGGTCGGTTACCACATTGCGGACGGTGATGGACTTCACCCGCAGTGCCAACAGGGAAAAAGGCGGATGGTACGTGGGCGAGCTCCAGGCCGGCAAAGGGACAATAGCCCTGCTGTTAAGCGATCCGGTAATGCCGGAAGACCAGCGTATATGGGCATGGTCGGCAATTGCAAAAGGTGCAATGGGAGTAAATATTTACGCTTATTATCCGATGTCATCCGGATACGAAGCAGGCGGTTACGGGCTTATCAACCTGGACGGCACTATTACAGAACGTGCCGTTCATCTTGGAGGTATAGCTGCGATAGTGGACCGCAACCAGGAATTGTTCCTCTCCTCCACCCCTGCCAAAGCTGAGATAGGAATAGTATATAATCCCCTTTCGCAAATGGTCGGTGGCTTGCAGCGCCGCGACTATCCCGGGGCACATACCAACTCGCTGATAGGGTATTTCAGGGCCTTTGCCGATTATAATGTCCCCGTTGATTTCATCCATCGTGAGCACCTCGAAAAACAGGAGCTGTCACAATACAAGCTGGTGATAGTCCCCTGGCCCATTATGATTACCAGGGAAGCTGCAGAGGGAATAAGGGCATTTGTTGAAAACGGCGGCCGCGTTCTTGCCGAAGCACGTATCGGCTGGAACGATGAAAGAGGCTATGCATCGGAGATAATTCCGGGACTGGGCCTGCATGAGGTTTTCGGGGTGCGCGAGCATGAAGTCAGACTGCGTGAAGATGTTGACATAGAAATTAAAATAACCGACAATACCCACCCGGCAACATCAAACCTTGAAAAGGGACATATCCTCAGCGGGTCATTGTACAAAAAATCGGTGATTCCACTTGATGACCACGAAATTGATGTCCTGGCCAGACTGCCTGACGGAAACGCCGCGCTGGTAAGCGCAAAATACGGCAAGGGTGAGGCCATGCTCGCGGGATCATACCTCGGAATGGCAAATCATCCCGACCCTGTTCCCGCCAATGAGGATTTCTTTATGAACCTTCTCGACTGGGCGGAGATCGAGCGGCCCTTCACCAGCTCACATGACGGCAATAAGGAAAACTATGTGGAGGTAAGGCTGCAGGAAAACGATGACGGATTTGTACTCTACCTGATCAACCACAGTAACAGCAGGGAAACGGTAAGTGTTGAACTGAAAACACCCGAAACCGGCAGGCACCGGGTAAGGGATGTGATAATGGATGAGGAAAGGCATGTCAGGGCACGTGACAATATACTGAACCTGGATGCCACAATTGATCCAAAACAGGTAAAGGTGATGGATATCCGCTTCTGAAATCAGATGAATCCGTTATGAGTGCGGACATGCCTGATTGCCAGGTGTTCCGGGCGTTGAAGGTCATTGGTGCAAAGATTTGATTAACCGGCAATAAGATTTTATAACAACAAACAATACAAACAGATAATGTCAGAATACAGTAAAAAGCTCATTTTTGTCTCAGCCTGCATGGGTATGCTTATCTTCGGCATTGTAATGGCCGTACTTGGCGCCATACTCCCCTCGGTAATTGAAAAATTCAGGATTGACCTGGCAGATGCCGGTTCGCTCTTTCTTATCATGAACATGGGTATGCTCGGGGGCTCGGTGGTTTTCGGGCCGGTGGTGGACAGGTACGGATACAAGAGTCTGCTTATAATATGCGCCACGCTGGTATTTGCAGGTATGGAGGGCATAGCCTTCTCCCCTTCCACCGGCATGCTTCGCGTATCACTTTTCCTGGTGGGTTTTGCCGGAGGAGCTATCAACGGGGGTACCAACGCCCTTGTATCCGATACAAGCGAAGAAAACAGGGGGGCAAAGCTCAGCCTGCTGGGAGTATTCTTCGGTATAGGGGCGCTTGGTGTGCCCTTTCTCCTTGGAACGCTGCTGGACAGGTTTTCATACGAAAGCCTTATCGCGCTTGTCGGTGCGCTTATATTGCTGCCACTTCTGCTTTTTGCCTTTATAAGGTTCCCCGCACCCAAGCATGATCAGGGTTTTCCCCTGGCTGACGGTCTGAAGCTGTTAAGAGAGACCACTCTTCTGCTTTTCGGACTGATACTTTTTATGCAGAGCGGTCTGGAGATGACAATAGGGGGATGGTCGGCCATCTTTCTCAACGAAGAGCTACTCATAGAGCCGCGCCGGTCCGTTCTTTTTCTTTCACTCTACTGGCTGGGACTGATACTGGCAAGAATTGCGCTGAGTGAAATACTGCGTCACGTGTCAAGGAACATCGTCATGATGATCTCCTTCCTTACCGCGATTACGGGTGCAGTAATGGTACTTTTTTCACAGGGGCCGGCGGTGGCGCTTCCCGGACTCCTGCTGACCGGCATCGGCTTTGCCGCCATATTCCCGCTTGTATTCTCCTATGTCGGCGACCTCTACCCGAGGTTCTCGGGAACCGCTTTCGGCGTTATCCTGGCAATTGCCCTGGTTGGCGGGATGATATTCCCCTTTGTGGTGGGTGTGCTGGCTGAGACCTTAAGCCTCAGGTTATCACTTGCCATTGTTCCCCTCACCCTTGTTTGTTCGGGATTGCTGTTCAGCCATATAAATAAAAGGATCACCCCGCGGAAATAATCACATTGGCGTGGAACAGGCAGGATACATAGCATATAACAGATTTACCGCAAAATGATTAAAAATTAAAAATAAGGAGGTACACATGATTGCAAAACAATGGCTCACCAATGCCCGTGGCATTATGGACAAAATCGAACAGACACAGATCGAAAACATCAAAAAGGCCGCCGGTGTGATGGCCGATTCAATTGCAGCCGGAAGGTGGGTACACACTTTCGGATGCGGGCACGCGAAAGGCTTGATGCCGCGCTTGCAGAATACAAGCGCCGGATAGCAGGGATATGACAGGTAAAGCCGGGCAAGCCACTGAGAGGCAATTAAAACCGGTTGATACCCGCCCTGTCAGATAAAGAAACTCAAGCTAACCCTTATCTGCCGCAGCCATGCTGATAAAACAGATCGGCAGGTAAGGAAATCAATAAGGCCGGCTGTATCATTTCTACCGCTGATATCTCCGGGCAATGAAATATACCGGAACGCCCGCCACAAGAATGGCTGCACCTGCCAGGGCTCCCGCACCGGTATAGGCTATGCTTGAATATAGCATATATATGCAGGCAATAAGAAACAGCAGAGGAGGCAGAGGATAAAGGGGAACCCTGTAAGCGGGCCGGGAAATACCTTTGCGATACCTGAAAACAAACAGAGTCAGGGTGGTAAGTAATATAAATAACCAGAAAACCGGAGCAGTATAGTCAACCATCGTTTCAACTGCCTGCTGGGACCATGCTCCAAGAGTGACAAGGATAAGAGCAATGACTCCCTGTACTGATAGAGCAATGACCGGTGTATTACGGCTTTTGTTCCATCTTCCCATGAAACTCAAAAGCTTAAAATCCCTGCCAATCGCGTAATTAGTGCGGGAACCTGTAATTATGGTGGCATTTGCCGTGGACAGGGCAGAAAGGATCACGATCATAACCACCAGCATGGAGCCGGCCGGACCGAAAATTCTGCTGGTCAGATCATAGCCTACAGCTTCTGCCTCCCTGAGGGTCTCAAAACCCAGTACATGCAAATAAGCAAGATTGACAACGACATACAATACCGTGATGATGGTTATGCCAAAAACAAGTGTCTTTACAATGTTTCGCTTTACGTTATGAAGTTCGCCGGTGAGATACGCAGCCTCACTCCAGCCCCCGTAGGTCAGCAACACAAAGATCATGGCCAGTCCGGGAGCACCCCCGGAAAAAAGTTGCGTATTTTTCCCCGAAAGGGTCAAACCTGAAACAGCTCCCCCGGGTGAATGGACAAGACCGGCAATTGCTGTTATTACAAGTGTAGCCACTATAACGGAGGTAAGAACATTCTGCGTACGTTTGGAATGAAGGGTACCCAGAATATTGAGGCCGGTGAGAAGGATTACCGCGGCCGCCGCATATATTGAGGAGCTGTAGGTGCCAAGGTCAAGGATTACTGATGCATAGTCGCCCAGAATGAAGGCAACAAGGGCAATTGAGCCGGTCTGTATTACCGTCATCCTGCCCCATGAGAGGAAAAAGCCTGTTGCCGGTCCGAATGCCTTTCTCAGAAAATAATATTCACCCCCTGCATCGGGCATTGATGATGAGATCTCAGCGTAGCACAGAGCCCCCGTCAGTGAAATAAGTCCACCGGCAACCCAGAACATGATAAACTGCAGCTCCCCGGCTGAACCGGCAGCTACAATGGGTGGCAGACGAAAAATACCGATACCGACTACTATACCGACAACCACAGCCAATGAGCTGAGAATCGTAAAAGAGGGAAGAGGACGGCCTGACGGGGCGGATTGCATCATCTTCTCCTGAGCGTTGCTGACCAGTTCTCTACAGTACGCCTGTTACCGGAGCGGATCTGGGTTGTACCTGTTATGCGGTTACCATCAACCCTGCCGCTGAAAATGTAACGAATGCCATTTTGATTATCTGAAGCTGAAAAGCTTAGCCTGTCGCCTTTAAGTAAAGGATTCCGAACCGTTAATGACCTGTTGCCCGAAGAAAGGTCAATTCTGGCCTTTTGAAAATCCTGTCCGGCAGTCATTGTAAAACTCTCACCCCCGGTTCTCCATTCCCACAGCCCTCCTATATTGGCCGGTATTACCCAGTAATAAACATTACGGTTATCAACAACAAGATGTTCGTCAGCCTCCCAGCTGCCCATGCTGAAGCTGTGAGAAACTATCCTTGTCCCCGGTCTTAGTTCTTCAAGAAGAACCGGTTTAAGCTTCATATTCACTGAAGTAAGAAGATACATGGTTATAACGGTAGCTTCGCTGATATCAGCTTCAAAAAGATCGCCCTCGATAAAAACCACCTTATCCGATACACCGGCTCTCCGGGCATTCTCTTCACCTTCCTCAACCCTTTCCGGGTTAAGGTCAATACCATGGCCCAAGGCTCCCCTTTCTGCGGCTGCAATAACAATGCGTCCGTCACCCGATCCCAGGTCAATGACGTAATCCCCCGGGCCAACATTGGTAACGTCAAGCATCGCGGCCACAACATCGTGGGGTGTGGGCACATAAGGCACATCAAGATCCTGGGCATTTACCCGGGCAGTAAAAGCCAGCATCAGGCACATACCTGCCACTACCGGCACGATCAATATATTTTTCATTTTCATATTATGGTTTTAAAAAAGCCTGCCATACCGGATCTGGTCAGGCAGATTGAATTAATAAATTTGATTTACTCCAAGAAACAAAAATGATGATTTTTTACAAAAATTCAAATATAAATTGCATTGATAAACAGCGGTTTGAAAATTTGATCTACTAATTTTTGCTCCAATATACATAGTGGGTTCATTTAAATGCCGCAAAATAAAGCATTTTAGTGAACCGGAAAAATAAAACCTTATAAAAGATGTTAATAATTTGCAGGTTTGAATAAAAAATACTCTATTTTTATATAGTTTCCGGTTCCTGTCCCCGGCATACAGAATTTTATCTCCATGATCCTGTAACCAAACCTGAGGCATTATGGCAGATTCGGTTAATAAGATAAGAGAGCTGCTTCCCGGGCTGACACCCCGGCTGTTTTCAAAGCCAAATGTGGTTGCCACCGGAATTGGCTATAAAAGAGTACAGGGCAAAAGAACCGGTGATCTGTGCATAGTATGTTCGGTCGAAACCAAGGTGGCAGCTGCAGCACTGAGAGAAAAAGATCTTGTTCCTCCTTCTGTCGATGGTATCCCTACTGATGTTCATACCGTCGGAGTGATCCACACCCTCCGGGTACCCACCGGCAGGTTCCGCCCTGCACCGGGTGGCGTGAGCATAGGTCACTTCCGGGTTACAGCCGGAACCCTTGGCTGCCTGGTAAAGAGGGGGGAAAACACCTTTATTCTCTCCAATAACCATGTGCTTGCCAACTCCAACCAGGCCGGCAGGGGAGATATGATCCTGCAGCCCGGCCCCCATGACGGAGGTAAGGGGCCGGATGACCAGATAGCAAAGCTTGATGATTTTGTTCCGGTAATTTTTGAAAATGATACCGGAAGGTGCCGGGCAGCAAGAGTCTTCACCGGCCTGTTTAATTTCTTTTCCCGCCTTACGGGAAGCGGTACACGCCTGTATTCCGGGAACATAAAAAGTGCCACCAACCTGGTTGACTGTGCCATCGCCAGCCCGTTGAATGAAAGTGATGTGATAAATGAAATTCTTCACGCAGGCAGTATTGCCGGGGTTACCGAGGCAGATCTTGATATGGAAGTTAAAAAATCAGGCCGCACCACCGGTCTTACCTCAGGTGTAATTGAACAGGTTGATGCAACCGTACGTGTGAATTTCGGAGCCGGGAAAACAGCCCTGTTCACCGACCAGCTTATTGCCGGAGCGATGAGCCAGGGAGGTGACAGCGGTTCGGTGGTGCTTACTGAGGACAATGATGTCGTGGGTCTGCTTTTTGCAGGCAGTATCAATACAACCGTAATTAACAGGATACAGAACGTTTTTGGTGAGATGGACCTTACCCTGGCCTGACAGTTGACAATAATATAACAACCGGAAGTGTCAAAGAGTCATTTAAAATATAGTAACTATGAGCAGTTCACTCAAAAAGGCGGAAGAGATCATAAAGCGGTATGAGCAGATATGGATGGGGCTGGAAAATGTAACCGGGATCGGTACCGGAAAAACAAATGACGGCAGGACATGCCTGGTGATCTCCATGGCAAAGGATGACCGGCCCACCAGGGATCTCTTTCCTGTCGAAATAGAGGGGCTCCCCGTAGAGGTCAGGATCAGCGGAGAGTTTAATGCCCTGTAAACATTGGTATGACCACGGGCACTCATAAACCATGCGGCCTTGAAGAAGGTCATACAAAGCAGTGGAAGGCAATCCGAACAGCACATCAGATGAACCATGCGGTCTTAAAAAAGGTCATACATCGCAGTGGGAGACAATCCGGACAGCACATCAGATGAATCATGAGACCGAAAAAGACTGACAGCATAGATTTTATTGTGGCGGCATAATATGATAAGGCGGTTCACCCTCCCATTCAAGGTCACCCTGCTCACCTCTGACGCACCGGACAGACAGTCCGGTTGATTCAGGCATATGACTCATTCCTATGACATTGGAGTTATATAACAATGCATGTTGACGTCCTCCCTCTCCCCACTGGTAGAAATATACCCACCACGAAGCCACCTCGCTCATATAAGCAAAATCCCCTTCAGAGTATTCGCCGGTGTCCTGGCCAAAACGAACTCCTCCGGGAAGGCCGTTAAACCGGAATTCATTGGTTGCCCCTTCATTGGGATCTTTCCAGAGAACCGAAACCGACTTCAATTTGCCACCGGCAACCTCCTCTCCTCCTGCGTACTCAATAAGCTCATCCCAATCATCCCTGGTGGGTACACGCCAACCGGCGGGGCATAAATTACCAGATGCCACTGTATAAAAATTATACAGCGCTCCGTAGACATCCTTGAATTTCTCTTCATAGTTTTCATACCAGCAGTATGCAGGATCCATTGCACCGCCCCATTCTGAATTGTCTTCCACCTCCTGAATTGGAGTTCCATTATTTAATGTAGTGGTCTTGAGGTTTTCCGCCATCCACTCCTGTTCACCGATCTTAACAGTATAATACATATTTTCATCAAAATCCATCACAAAACCATAGGTCTCAAAACTAAGTTGTTCGCCATACGCTATACCAGCCTCATTCTCAGCATAGGCACGGACGTAATAAGTTGTTAATTCGTAAAGTCCCCCGATATTACTGTCAAACCCTCCGGTTCCCTCACCCTCATCGGTCATTCCGTCATTTTGTTCAACCGTGGGATTTTCCACCATACTCCAGACAACACCCTTTGAAGTAACATAATATCCTCCGTCGCTTGTCACATCACCCGACACTGTGGCTGAATTATGGGTGATATCCTTGACCGATAAAGTGGTAACAACGGGCAGGTCAGCCAAAGGATCGCTCTCTGTAGTGAACTCCTCGTTTTCACCGTAGGCCGTTCCTTCGCTGTTGGTGG
>PXAP01000014.1 GCA_003567115.1 Bacteroidota bacterium | reverse complement strand
TTCTTTCTTTTCGCTCTTTGCTTCAAGCATATTCTCATTATAGTCAACCAGCTCGATGATACACATATCGGCATTATCACCAGGGCGATGTCCGGTTTTAAGAATCCTGGTATATCCTCCGGGTCTGGCAGCTACTACAGGAGATACCTCCCGAAACAATTCGGAAACAGCATATTTATTCTTAAGGTAGCTAAAAACCGTTCTTCTTGAATGGGTAGAATCGGCCTTCGATTTTGTAATCAGAGGTTCTACATAGACTCTTAATTCCTTGGCTTTTGCAACTGTTGTTGTTATACGTTTATGTAATATAAGTGAAGATGCCATATTGGCCAGCATTGCTTTCCTGTGTGAACTGGTCCTGCCCAAATGATTAAACTTCTTTCTGTGTCTCATTTCTATTATTCCTTGTCTAATTTATATTTTGATATATCCATCCCGAAGTTCAGATTCATTGATTCAAGGAGTTCATCAAGCTCAGTGAGGGATTTTTTTCCGAAATTCCTGAATTTCAGCAGATCATTCTTATTGAATTTTACAAGATCTCCCAGTGTTTCAACCTCAGCTGCCTTAAGACAATTCAAGGCCCTTACGGAAAGATCAAGATCCACAAGTTTTGATTTCAGAAGTTGCCTCATATGCAGTACTTCCTCATCAAACTCGTCATTATCTAATTTCTCATCTGTCTCCAGTGTGATCTTTTCATCAGAAAAAAGCATAAGATGATAAATCAGGATCTTGGCCGATTCTTTAAGGGCTTCCTTTGGATGAATTGAGCCATCGGTCTCTATTTCAAAAATCAGCTTTTCGTAGTCTGTTCTCTGCTCAACCCTGAAATTCTCAACAGTATACTTAACATTTACAACAGGAGTAAATATTGAATCAACCGCTATAATACCAAATTCGGGGTCAGCAGGCTTGTTTTCCTCTGAAGGAACATAGCCGCGCCCTTTTTTTATGTTTAGTTCAAGCTGTAATTTTGTGCCGGGTTCCATCCGGCAAATCAAATGATCGGGGTTAAGTACCGCGAAAACATTTAAAAATTTCGACAGGTCTCCCGCCCTAAACTCTTCTTGCCCGGTTATTGAAACATTTACCGTTTCTTCCTCGGTGTCTTCTATCTGCCTTTTTAATCGTATCTGTTTCAGGTTAAGAATAATTTCAGGCAAATCCTGAAGTACACCCGAAATGGCAGAAAACTCATGATCAACTCCTGATATCTTAACCCAGGTAATTGCATAACCATCGAGTGATGATAGCAGCACCCTTCTGAGCACATTGCCTATTGTAATACCATAACCTGGTTCAAGGGGTCTGAACTCAAATTTACCGGTTTTTTCGGTAGATTCGAGCATTATAATTTGTTCGGGTTTCTGAAATGCTAATATTGCCATTACAATTTTATTTTGAATACAATTCCACAATTAATTGTTCCTTTATATTTTCGGGAATCTCCTCTCTTTCAGGCATATTCAAAAACCTCCCCCTCATTTTATCTGAATCCCACTCAATCCAGGAATATGGGTTACGCTTCCTTCCACCAAGTGATTCAGTGATAACCTCAAGTGATTTTGATTTTTCCCTTACTCCAACATACTCCCCCTCTTTAACAATATAGGAGGGTATATTCACAACTTTGTCATTTACGGTAATATGCCTGTGTGAAACAAGCTGGCGGGCCCCTGCACGGGTGGGTGCAATTCCCATACGAAATACCACGTTGTCCAGACGTGACTCCAGCAATTGAAGCAAGGCTTCACCCGTAATGCCTTTCCAGTGTGCTGCTTTTTTAAACAGGTTTGAGAACTGACGTTCAAGCAATCCATAGGTATATTTGGCTTTTTGCTTTTCCAGAAGCTGCACGCCATATTCTGACGTTTTCTTTCTTCTACGCATATTGCCATGCATTCCGGGGGGGTAATTTTTTTTCTCAAACACCTTATCGGGTCCGAATACCGGTTCACTTAATTTCCTTGCTATTTTGGTTCTTGGTCCTCTATATCTTGCCATATCTTTAAAACAGATTATTTATTTTCAGACTCATCAATTATTTATACCCGCCGGCGCTTGGGGGGGCGACATCCGTTGTGGGGAAGAGGGGTGACATCAACAATTTCGGAAACTTCAATCCCCGATGTATGTATAGTTCTGATAGCCGATTCACGTCCCGAACCTGGGCCTTTAACAAATACCTTAACTTTACGCAAACCAAGGTCGTATGCCGTTTTGGCACATCCTGCAGCAGATACCTGTGCAGCATAAGGTGTATTCTTTTTTGACCCGCGAAATCCGTTTTTACCTGCAGACGACCATGATATAACCTGTCCGTTATTATTGGTAAGGGTAATAATGATATTGTTAAATGATGCATGTATGTGAGCCTGCCCTACTGGCTCTACCTTCACCGTTCTTTTTTTGGATGTCCCTGTTTTCTTTGCCATATTTAACTGTTATTTGGTTGCCATTTTTTTGTTGGCAACGGTTTTTTTCCTCCCCTTACGGGTTCTTGCATTATTCTTGGTACTTTGCCCGCGCACAGGCATACCTGTACGGTGACGGATTCCCCTGTAACATCCGATATCCATCAAGCGCTTTATATTCATCTGCACGGAGGATCGCAGTTCACCTTCAACCTTCAGTTTCTCGTTTATAATGTTTCTGATTCTGGATAACTGATCATCGTCCCAGTCCTTTACCTTAACATTTTGGTCAATATCCGCTTCATCCAGAACCTGGGCAGCTGCACTGCTGCCTATCCCATATATGTAAGTTAGTCCAACCACACCTCTTTTGTTCTTTGGTAAGTCTACACCGACAATTCTTGCCATAATTTGTAATGATTTTTATTTTGATTTCATTGTAAAACTTAAATATCTTCATTGAGATCCCCTGCAACAAGGCCGGCTTTAATCCTGACCCGATCAGGAGTTGATGATTTATCCCTGCCTTTGTTTGAATTTTGGGTTCTTTTTGTTAATTACGTATACCCGCCCTTTTCGGCGGACAATCTTACAGGTTGCACTTCTTTTCTTTACCGATGCTCTGACCTTCATCTCAATAACGTTTGGTTATATATTAATTTTCAATTATTTATATCTGTAACTTATTCTGCCTTTGGTAAGATCATAGGGTGACATCTCCACCTTAACCTTGTCGCCCGGAAGAATTTTAATGTAATGCATTCTCATTTTTCCGGATATATGGGCAATAATTATATGCCCGTTTTCAAGCTCAACCTTAAACATTGCATTGGATAAAGCTTCAACAATTGTACCGTCTTGTTCTATGGCTTTTTGTTTTGCCATGGTAATCCTTTGTTTGTTTTAATTAATTCTTCTTCAATATATTTAAATGTTGACAAAATATCGGCTCTCTCTTTTCTCACAACTACCGCCAGTTCATAATGAGCCGACTGTTGATTATCCCTTGTGCGTATGGTCCATCCGTCTGGATCCTGTACTATGGCTTTACTTCCAAGGTTTATCATGGGTTCGATACACAGAACCATACCGTCTTTTAGCATTGAACCCCGGCCGCGTCGTCCGTAATTTGGCACTTCAGGTGCCTGGTGAAGATTTTTACCTAACCCGTGGCCTACCATCTCTCTAACTACTGAAAAACCGGCACTTTCAGCATGCTGTTGTACAGCATGTCCTATATCACCCACTCGTTTACCGGTCACGGCCTGCTCGATACCCTTGTACAGTGAGTCGTGAGTAACCCGCAGCAATTCAGCCACATCGGAGTCAAGATCACCAACAGCATAGGTATAGGCCGTATCTCCATAATACCCCTTCATTTTCACCCCGCAGTCTATCGACAATATATCCCCTTCATTAAGAACAGAGTTTGAAGGTATGCCATGAACAACCTGTGAATTGACAGAGGTGCACAGGGTAGCGGGGAAACCCTGATATCCTTTGAAACCCGGAATTGCACCGTGATCAAGTATATACTCTTCAGCTATCCTGTCCAGTTCAATGGTTGTAACGCCGGGTTTAACAATCTTTGCAATTTCTGCCAGTGTTTTTGAAACCAGCATATTGCATTCCCGCATTATCTCAATAGCCTCATTTGCCTTATCATTTAACATCAAAGAACGTATATCATTAAAGTCAGATAACACCCCCTCCGCTTCTGCCTTTAATTCTGCCGGATTTCATTAACCCGTCATAATGCCTCATTAGCAGATGACTTTCTATCTGCTGTAATGTATCCAGCACTACTCCCACCATTATCAGCAGGGAAGTACCCCCGTAAAACTGGGCAAATGTTGAGGTAACTCCGGCCATCATGGCAAAAGCAGGCATGATTGCCACCAGGGCAAGACACAGTGACCCCGGTAATGTTATCCTCGACATTATTGTATCCAGAAATTCAACTGTTTTCTTTCCCGGTTTTACTCCGGGGATAAAACCGCCGTTACGCTTCATGTCTTCAGCCATCTGTCCCGGATTTATGGTGACAGCAGTATAAAAATAGGTAAACAGAATAATCAATGTTGCAAAAGTAAAGTTATACCAGAAACCGGTAAAATTACTGAATGCTGCTGCGAATCCGGTCATTGCTTCAGTTGGAGCGAAACTTGAGAGTGTAAGGGGGATGAACATAAGGGCCTGTGCAAAAATTATCGGCATAACACCGGCAGAATTGACCTTAAGTGGTATATACTGCCTTACCCCTCCGTATTGTTTGTTCCCAACGATACGTTTTGCATACTGAACAGGTATACGCCTTGTACCCTGAACAAGCAGTATTACACCCATAAACACAAAGAAAAGCACAACCATTTCAACAATAAACATTATCAGTCCCCCTCCCGGTCCCGCTTCAAGTTTCGCAAAGAACTCGGCAAACAAAGCGTAGGGCAGGCGTGCAATAATCCCCACCATAATAATAAGTGAAATGCCGTTGCCAATGCCGTTATCGGTTATACGTTCACCCAGCCACATTACAAACATGGTCCCGGAAATGAGAATAACAACCGAGGACACCCAGAAAAACGGTCCGCCCAGAACAAAAGCAGCGGGTGGCAGCTGAACCTGCAGATTTGTCAGGTAAGCCGGCCCCTGGAAAATAAGAATAAGTACGGTAAGATACCTTGTAATCTGATTGATCTTTCTCCTTCCGCTTTCCCCTTCACGCTGAAGACGCTGAAAATAAGGAACGGCAATTCCTAGCAACTGCACAACAATGGATGCGGAAATATAGGGCATGATACCAAGGGCAAAAATGGAAGCATTTGCAAATGCTCCCCCTGAAAACATATCCAGCAGACCCAGTATACCATCGGCGGTCTGATCCTGCAATGCACCAAGCTGGTTGGGGTCGATTCCCGGTAATACAACAAATGAACCAAGACGGTAAATCAGCAATATCCCCAGTGTATATAAAATTCTTGACCGAAGATCCTCAATCTTAAAAATGTTTTTTATGGTTTCAATGAATGCCTTCATAAAATTTATATTTTCACTGCTTTGCCACCTGATTTTTCAATTGCTTCCCGGGCAGACCTGGAAAAGGCATGAGCTTTAATCTCAAGCCCGGCATCCAGCTTACCCCTTCCCAGTATCTTGACAAGGTCATTTCGCGATGCCAGGCCGGCATCTACAAAAGTCTGAACATTAAATGATGATGCTCCGGTTTTTTCAGCCAGACCCTGCAACAAATCAATATTGATTCCCTTGTAGGATTTACGGTTAATATTTCTGAAACCAAATTTGGGCACCCTTCTTTGCAAAGGCATTTGCCCACCCTCGTATCCAAACTGTCTTTTGTATCCCGAACGTGATTTCTGGCCCTTATGGCCTTTGGTGGATGTCCCACCCCTGCCTGAACCTTCACCTCTTCCAAGCCTTTTTCCACGTCTGACAGAACCTTCTGCGGGTTTTAAATTACTCAAATCCATATCCGCAATTATTTATTATTTAATCTTCTCAATTTTAAGTAAATGACTTACCTTTTTAACCATCCCCTCTATCTGGGGAGTGGATTCCACCTCGACACTGCTGCTTATCCGTTTCAGTCCCAGTGCCTCCAAAGTCTTTTTCTGGCGACTGGAGCTTCCTATTTTACTTTTTACCTGTTCAATCCGAATCTTTGCCATGACCTTTAGTTAATTTTTTAATGTTTTCCTTTAATGGCCGGTTGCAGCAACCCTGATATTAACGAGTCCCCTTGTGGATTGTTTACACCGATGTTTTTATCCGTTAAAAACTTTATCCAGCGGAACACCTCTGAGCTCAGAAACAGTGTGGGCATCGCGTAACTCCATAAGTGCCTTAAGAGTAGCTTTGACCAGGTTGTGGGGATTGGCTGCTCCCTTTGACTTGGCCAGGACATCAATTATCCCGACGCTCTCCAGAACTGCACGCATAGCACCGCCTGCAACAACCCCCGTACCATGGGAGGCCGGTTTTAAAAACACTTTTGCACCGCCATATTGAGCAAACTGTTCATGGGGTATTGTTCCTTTATGTATGGGTACCCTCACGAGATTCTTTTTGGCATCATCAATACCTTTTGCTATGGCAGTAGTTACTTCATTAGCCTTGCCGAGTCCGTAACCAACTATGCCATCTTCATTACCAACTACCACTATGGCAGAAAAACTGAAGGTCCGGCCACCTTTGGTTACTTTGGTTACACGCTGAATGCTCACAACGCGGTCTTTCAATTCCAAATCACTGGTTTTTACTTTTCTTATTGTTGTTGACATAATCTAAAATTTTAATCCACCTTCCCTGGCAGCATCAGCTAACGCCTTTACCCTGCCATGGTATAAATACCCATTCCTGTCAAATACCACTTTGGAAACACCTTTTTCCAGAGATTTCTCCGCAATCAGTTTTCCAACCTGTTTTGCCTGTTCGATTTTATTGATCTGCCCGGCTTTTTTCTCATTTTTATTCAATGAAGAAGCTGCGACAAGTGTCGTACCATTCATATCATCGATCAGTTGCACATATATCCCTTTGTTGCTTCGGTACACAGACATTCTCGGACGCTCTGGAGTCCCGGAAATATGCCTGCGAATCCTCATTTTTATCCGCTTTCTTCTTTTAAGCTTAGTTAAAGCCATAATAATTACCGATTTTCAATTATATTAAACACTTGCAGATTTACCGGCTTTTTTCCTCAGTTGCTCTCCCACATATTTCACTCCTTTACCTTTGTACGGCTCAGGCTTCCGGAAAGACCTTATTTTGGCCGCCACCTGTCCTATAAGCTGCTTGTCGGTACTTTTGAGGGTAATAACCGGATTTTTGCGTCTTTCTGTTACCGTCTCAACCTTTACTTCGGGAGGTATCTCAAAAAGAATCTCATGCGAGTAACCCAGACTCAGTTCAAGCAACTGCCCTGTAGCCACAGCCCTGTAGCCTACACCAACAAGCTCCTGCTTTATTTCAAACCCTTCGGAGACCCCTACCCCCATATTGTATAACAAGGAACGGTATAAACCGTGCATGGCTTTGGTCGGGTTGTCATCCGAAGATCGCGATAAACTGACCTGATTATCTTCCAGTTTTACATTAATTCGCGGGTCAATCTTCTGGGAAAGCTCACCAAGAGGCCCCTTCACAATGACCACATTATTTTTGTCTGTCGAAACAGTAACCTTTTCAGGTAATACAACGGGTAAATTTCCGATTCTTGACATTATTCAAATTCTCCAGTTTAATACACGTAACACAAAACCTCACCTCCGATGCTTTTCTTACGGGCCTCTTTGTCCGAGATAACCCCCTGTGATGTTGACATAATTGCAATGCCCAGTCCGTTCAGCACCCTGGGCAAATCATCCTTGCCCTTATACTGGCGCAGTCCGGGCCGGCTTACACGGCGAAGTGATTTAATGACCGGTTGCTTTGTTTCGGGATGGTATTTTAGTGCTATCTTAATTGTTCCCTGCACCCCGTCATCTTCAAATTTATAGTTCAGAACATAACCCTTCTCATAGAGAATTTTGGTAATATCTTTTTTCAAATTCGAAGCAGGTATCTCTACAATTTTATGTTTGGCCAGCAGGGCATTTCTTATCCGTGTAAGATAATCTGCTATAGGATCTGTCATTTTAATTAATTTTATATAATAACTACCAACTTGCTTTTTTTAATCCGGGAATCAGCCCCTTTGATGCCATCTCCCTGAAAGTTATTCTGCTTACACCAAACTGCCGCATATAACCTTTCGGCCGACCGGTCAGTTTACACCGGTTATGCAAACGGATCGGATTGCTGTTACGTGGTAACCGGCTTAACCCCACATAATCACCTTCAGCTTTAAGTTTTTCACGTTTTTCCGCGTAACGGTCAACCAGTTTTTTCCGGTGTTTTTCACGCGCTTTCATTGATTCTTTTGCCATCTTATTTTTTTTATCGTTTCCTGAATGGTATGCCAAATTCCCTGAGAAGAGCAAATCCTTCTTCATCTGTAGGTGCAGTGGTGACAAAACTGATTTCCATTCCCAGAATTTTATTTATCTTATCAATATCGATCTCCGGAAATATTATCTGTTCGGTTATCCCAAGGGTATAATTCCCCCTGCCGTCAAATTTGCTGCTGACTCCCCTGAAATCCCTGATCCTGGGCAAAGCAGCAGCAATAAGTTTCTCCAGGAATTCATACATTCTGTCTCTGCGCAGTGTAACACGAACACCTATAGGCATATCACGCCGTAGTTTGAAATTGGAGATGTCCTTTCTGGAAAATGTTTGTACAGCTTTCTGACCGGCAATTGCAGTAAGCTCATTCTGCGCAACCTCAATCACCTTCTTGTCAGCCACAGCCTCTCCCACACCCTGGTTTATAACAATCTTCTCTAACCTGGGCACCTGCATCACACTTTTATAATTAAACTCTTTGCTGAGTGCGGGCACAATCTCCTTAAAATATCTTTCCTTAAGTGTCGGCTTGTACTCCATTATTTTATTTCCTCCCCTGTTTTTTTAGAATAACGCACCAATTTATTCTTATCGTTTAATCTTCTTCCGATTTTTGTGGGATTTCCTGTTGAAGGATCTACCAGCATCAGGTTTGTAATATCGATGGGAGCCTCTTTCTTGATAATCCCTCCCTGTTTATGCTTGACATTGGGTTTTGTATGCCTTGACACCATGTTAACTCCTTCGACAATGGCCTTCCCTTCCTTTGTGATAACATCAAGGACCCTTCCCTGCTGTCCCTTTGATTCACCTGATATCACATATACCGTATCACCTTTCTTTATATGGTATTTTCTTCCCATTAATCTTGATTTTTAGTAATATATTATAAAACTTCGGGTGCAAGAGAAACAATCTTCATATACTTTTCACGCAGTTCCCGGGGAACAGGTCCGAAAATACGGGTCCCCCTTATTTCACCGACATTGTTCAGAAGTACAACAGCATTATCATCAAACCGGATATAGGAGCCGTCAATCCTTCGTACCTGGTTTTTTGTACGAACCACCACGGCTTTGCTTACAGTACCTTTTTTAATTTCTCCTGCGGGAATAGCGCTTTTAACAGTAACAATTATAGTATCGCCAACCCCTGCATATTTCTTCCCGCTGCCGCCAAGAACCCTTATGCACAGGACTTCCTTCGCCCCGGAGTTATCAGCTACATTTAATCTGCTTTCTTGTTGTATCATTGCTATTTTGCTCTTTCAATTATTTCCACTAACCTCCAGCATTTACTCCTGCTCAGGGGCCTGGTTTCCATTATTTTAACAGTGTCGCCAATATTACAGCTATTCTGATGATCATGTGCCATCAATCTGGTGGATTTTTTCACAAACTTACCATATATTGGATGTTTTACCCTTCTTATAACATTAACTACGATGGATTTATCCATCTTATTGCTGGCAACAACACCGACACGTTCTTTTCTTAATTTTCTTTCCATTGCAAGAATTAACTTTTCTGTTTCTCTGTTAATATACGTTGACGCAGTTCAGTTTTTAACCGGGCAATATTTCTTTTTGCAGCCGGTATTTTCAGAGGATTGTCAAGCGGCGAAACGGTATGGTTCATTCTCAGCTTTATCAACAGGCTTTTTTCCGTATCTATCCTTTCCTCAATCTCACTGCTGGTCATCTCCCGTATCTCTGATATCTTCATTAGTTCATTATTTATCTGTAAAGGTTTATTTATAAATCAATTTTATTCCTCAATAAAATCACGTCTGACAACAAATTTGGTGGTAATCGGTAATTTCTGAGCTGCAAGCCTCAGGGCCTCCCTTGCTACCTCAATGGGTACCCCTTCTGTCTCTATTATGATTCTTCCGGGAGTAACCGGTGCCACAAAAGCTTCCGGAGCGCCCTTGCCCTTACCCATACGTACCTCGGCGGGCTTCTTTGTAATCGGCTTATCGGGGAATATGCGAATCCATATCTGACCCTCCCTTTTCATATGACGGGTAACAGCCTGTCTGGCAGC
>PXAP01000307.1 GCA_003567115.1 Bacteroidota bacterium | reverse complement strand
AAGCACTGATTTTTCTCCCTCAAGCTTGGTTCTGCCGTAAACAGAGAGGGGATTGGGAGTATCTTCTTCACGGTAAGGGATTGAATTCCGGCCGTCAAAAACAAAATCCGTGCTGAGGTGAATAAGATGCGCGCCGTTTTCAGCACAAGCGCTTACAAGTTTTCCGGGTGCCTCGGCATTGACCGTTATGGCAGCTTCCTGCTCCGACTCAGCCTTATCGACATTGGTATAGGAAGCACAATTTATTAGGCAGTCCACCCGGTTCTCAGCGAAAAACTTATTTACCTGATCCCGGCTGGTAATATCGAGTGTATCCAGATCGGTATGAAAAAAGTTATATGCCTTGTAGACATGAGTGTATGATAATCCCTGCAGTTCCCTTCCCAGTTGGCCTTTTGAACCGGTTACAAGTATCGTCTTCATATTGTTTTTAATTTACCGGATACATTTTACCGGCAGGTATCTTATATCTGATCAAATATAAAATTATTATCGGCATCTGCAAAAACGGGAGCTTTACGGTCCTTTTCAGAAACTACTGCAATTCCCGGTTCAATGCCCCAGTCTATTCCCAGGGCTTTGTCGGAAAAAAGAATTCCCCGTTCAGACCGCGGATGGTAAAATTCATCACACTTATAAAAAACCGTGGCGGTAGTGCTTACAACCCTGAATCCATGTGCACAGCCTTTGGGTACCAGCACCTGGAGCCTGTTAACGGCCGAAATTTCAATGCCGCTCCATCTTTTGTAGGTGGGAGAATTTCTTCTCATGTCAACAGCAACATCAAATATGGCCCCCTCCAGCACCCTGATGAGCTTGGCCTGCGCATGGGGGGCAAGCTGATAATGGAGTCCCCGTATCACATCCCTGCCGGAGCGTGATTCGTTGTCCTGTACAAACCTCATATCAAGACCGTGCTCTGCAAAAACCCTTTCATTATAGCTTTCATAGAAATACCCCCTGTCATCTTCAAAAACCTTTGGTTCAATGACCAGCAATCCCGGAATATCTGTTTCGGTTATTTTCATAATATGTCCTGTGTTGATTCTCCTGCAATCTTTATGAGATAATCACCATACCGG
This sequence comes from Bacteroidota bacterium, assembly GCA_003567115.1. Taxonomy (GTDB): domain Bacteria; phylum Bacteroidota; class Bacteroidia; order Bacteroidales; family PUMT01; genus PXAP01. Next base: position 9,376 of record PXAP01000307.1, on the reverse strand, counting down.
CTGTTTTTAAGCAGTCCGGCATTGTATAGCAGCCTGTCCTTGTCAATAAAACCTTTTTTGTATGCAATCTCCTCCAGACAGGCTATTTTAAGGCCCTGCCTCTCCTCTATTGTATGTATGAAGTTGGAAGCCTGCAACAGGCTTTCATGGGTGCCTGTATCAAGCCAGGCCATGCCCCTGCTTAAAAGTTTAACCTTCAGGCTGGACTCCCCGAGGTACAGCCTGTTGAGATCTGTGATCTCAAGTTCGCCCCTGGCAGAAGGTTTTAGCGATTTTGCCTTTTCCACCACATCATTCCCGTAAAAATAAAGTCCGGTAACCGCATAGTTTGATTTTGGCCTGGATGGCTTCTCCTCAATGCTCAGAACTTTTCCTTCATCATTAAATTCAACCACTCCGTAGCGACCGGGATTGTTTACGAAATATCCGAAAACCAGGGCTCCGGTGAGAAGTTTTGCAGCACTGGCAAGAATACCGCTCAGGCCGTATCCATAAAAAATATTATCGCCAAGAATAAGGCAGGCCGGCTCATTTTCAAGAAACTCCTCTCCTATCAGAAAAGCCTGGGCCAGTCCCTCAGGAGCCGGCTGCTCTTTGTATGAAAATTCCAGTCCGAAACGGCTTCCGTCCCCCAGAAGGTGCCTGAAAACAGGCAGATCATGAGGCGTTGAAATTATCAGTATCTCCCTGATATCTGCCAGCATTAATACGGAAACAGGATAATAGATCATGGGTTTGTCGTATACCGGCAGTATTTGTTTCGATATACTATGGGTTACGGGATGCAGCCTTGTTCCGGCACCACCAGCAAGCACTATTCCTTTCATAGATTTGTATATTTTGTGATAAAAACCAAATTACCGGATTCCGTATTCAGCTATTAACCTCTTTTCTGAAACACCTGAAATCCTTCCTCAACAATGACCTTACCCACTTCATTCATATATTGATCTCTTTTTTGAAATACCCGATGGTCTTTTCCAGGCCATTTTTGAGATCAACAGCAGGCTCCCATCCGCCAAGTACTTCTCCGGCAAGAGTGATGTCAGGCCTTCTTTTTACAGGGTCGTCAATTCTGACAGGCCGGAAAATAATTTTTGAATCTGATCCTGTTATGCTGATTATCTTTTCAGCCAGTGACAGAATAGATACCTCTTCAGGCTTGCCTATATTGACCGGACCCGTAACCTCGTCAGGTGTATTCATTGTTCTCACCAGTGATTCAACAAGATCGCTTATATAAAGAAAACAGCGTGTCTGTGAACCATCTCCGTGAATGGTTATATCTTCTCCTTTCAAAGCCTGAACTATAAAATTAGATACGACACGTCCATCGTCGGGCTGCATGCGCGGGCCATAGGTGTTGAATATTCTTGCAATTTTTATCCTTACCTTGTTCTGCTTGTGATAATCCATAAAGAGAGTTTCTGCACACCTTTTGCCTTCATCATAACAGGAGCGATCTCCCACCGGATTTACATAACCCCAGTAATTCTCTACCTGGGGATGGACCTTCGGGTCACCATAAACCTCACTGGTGGAAGCCTGTAATATCTTTGCATTTTTTCTCTTTGCAAGTCCGAGCATGTTTATAGCTCCCATAACCGAGGTCTTGACCGTTTTTATGGGGTTATACTGATAAAAGACAGGCGAAGCGGGGCAGGCAAGATTAAATATCTCATCAACCTCACTGTAAAAAGGCATGGTGACATCGTGTCTTACAGGCTCAAACCATGGATTGTCCATCAGATGTACTATATTCTTTTTTGAACCTGTAAAATAATTATCAAGGCATAAAACTTCATGGCCATCACTGAGCAGCCTTTCACAAAGGTGTGAGCCTATAAAACCTGCGCCTCCCGTAACCAGTATTCGCTTCATCAGCCTGAATTTAATTTATCCCGGATCTTTTAATAAATCTTGTATGCATTTGATTAAAACCTTTTACAAAAATAATATTCCATTGACAGTCAGCAATAAATTCATTATAACGAACTGTTAATCCGGGTTATACATAAACAATATTGGTTTCTGACGGCTAAACCGGGTTTATAACATTATGATTTTAAATCAACACCGGCTCCCTGCCAATGCTGTAGTATGTAAAACCGTACTCTCTCATTTCCAAAGGTTCATAGAGATTACGCCCGTCAAAAACCAGCTTGTTCTTCATAAGTTTGGCAAGCACTTTATAATTCAATGTCCTGAACTCATTCCATTCGGTTACAAGCAGCAGTGCATCAGCATCAACAAGAGCTTCATACTGGTCCCCGGCATACTCTATCCCATCACCTATTTTTCTGCGGGCCTCATCCATGGCAACAGGATCGTACGCAACAACGCCTGCCCCTGCCTCGAGCAGTCTTTTTATGATCATCAGTGCAGGAGCTTCTCTCATATCATCGGTTCTTGGTTTGAACGATAATCCCCATATGGCATAGCGTCTGCCTTTAATATCTCCTTTGAAATGACTCATCACCTTATTGAACAGAACCTCTTTCTGTCGGTTATTGACGTTTTCAACTGCTTTCAGAATATCAAGTGAATAGTTATTCTCATCACCTGTCCTTACAAGAGCCTTGACATCCTTAGGGAAACAGGACCCTCCATAACCGACACCAGCATAGATAAACTTGCTCCCTATACGGCTGTCACTACCTATCCCTTTTCGCACTGCATTGATATCGGCACCTACAATTTCACAAAAATTGGCAATGTCATTCATGAAACTTATACGTGTTGCAAGCATTGAATTGGCAGCATATTTGGTAAGCTCTGCAGAAATGATATCCATAAAAATAATGGGATGATTATTGAGTACGAAGGGCTTGTAGAGCCGCCTCATTATTTTCTCTGCTTCTTCTGACTCCGTGCCTATTATTATTCTTTCCGGCTTCAGAAAATCTCCGATTGCGCTGCCTTCCTTTAGAAACTCGGGATTGGAGGCTATATCAAAAGGTATAATTACGCCTCGTTTTTTCTGCTCTTCCAGAATGGTATCCTTCACCTTTTTTGAAGTGCCAATCGGAACCGTACTTTTTGTAACAACAACCATATAGTGATCCATATTACTGCCTATCTCCCTGGCAACGTCAAGGACATATCTGAGATCGGCACTTCCGTCCTCATCGGGCGGGGTTCCCACAGCTATAAAAACTGCCTCCGTTCCGGAAAGATGCTGTTTAAGGCTTGTTGAAAAAACCAGGCGTCCCTTTTCCTGGTTGCTCACAACCATATCTTCAAGACCCGGTTCATATATGGGCATTACCCCATTTTTAAGTTTATCAATTTTTTGCCGGTCAACATCGATACAGGAAACCTCAACACCGGTTTCAGCAAAACAGGTAGCGGACACCAAACCTACATATCCGCTACCAACCATAGCTATCCTCATATTAAAGCCAGTTTACAACAATTCACTTATTCTATAAATTAAGATAATTCCGCCGGTTTTTCAGACCCATCGTCAACTGCTGTTTTTCAACAGCTTTTCATGATAGAGGCCGGCCGGAAAAGGATTCTTCAGAGAAGTCCCGAAACCAATAAAAAAATCTGCAATATTCATTATACTTGCCTGTTAAAGCCTGGGATTGATATAAGCTAGATTAAGATTACTCATACTTATCACTGAGATCCAGAATCTCAACTTTTCTGAACTGGGTGGGGTGGCTTTCAGCCTGAAGTGCAATATATCCCTCTTTTAGTGGCTCACCGGTATCGGAAAGCTGCAGATTATGATAGGTGAGAACCGTGTCATTCTCGCTTATATGATGTACAATGGAATCGCCAAAAACGTGTACTTCAACGGTTACCCATTGATCTCCGTGCCAGGTTTTCCCCTCTGAGGTAATGCAATGCTCTGTTCTAAGTTCACCGTCAATCATAACATGAGTGCCCGGGGTGCAAACACTGAGGTTAGGTCTTTCTCCCTCTCCCGGTCCTCCAAGCAGCTGCGCCTCGATGGAAGTTGGAAAATCCTGATCCAGTTCCATGCTTTCTGCACTCTGTGAGTGAAACATAATCCCATTGTTGCGGTAAGCCCAGCCGGGACCACCTTCGGCCTGCTCACCAACAAAACGGTACTCCACCCTGAGCTTATAATGGGAAAAGGGTTCATTGAAGAAAATATGACCGAATTTATCTTCAAATGTTTCATACTCATCGTACGAAACCATCAATAACCCGTCCTCCACCCTGAATGTGTTCTTGTGATTATCATTCAGTTCAAACCCCCTTATCTTGATGTCCCAGTCATCAAGATTCTCACCATTGAAAAGAGGTCGCCATTCTGCCTCCCAGTCCACCGAACATGAAAATAATAATACAATACCGAATAACCCCATGATAAGGGCTGATAAGCTCAAACAATTAATTTTTTTCATTATTGAATTTTTAGTTTAAAGTATATATTCTTTTAATTTTACAGAACTTCTGGTTTCCAGGAAAAATAAAAGTGGAAAATTTAACCGTAAGTATTATATAACAATATGATTGTATAAAAAATAACGTTTTAAATTTAATTTACGCTGCAAAAATACTAAATTAGTAATTTCACAGAGCAAAGTAAAACATTCTGAATCAAAAATATTTTGTTATATTGGTTATTTTCAATAATATTTTAATTACTTTTGCGTCTTTCATATTTATTTAAACATAATGTCTAACTTATTAATCTTTAATTTTTTATTGTAATATTATGACAGAGAAGGAACAAGAAAACACTTCAAGAGAGGAGTTGAAAAACGAGGGTATTGGAAAAGAGGATCATACTGGTAATAAAAAGAATGAATTGCAGGATCAGGAAACCAAAAAACCAAGCGGCTCAGAAGAGGAAAAAACCGAAGCCACAAAGGAACATACACCTGTAAATGAAGAAAAGCCTGAAACCGCCGGGGATCAGAAAACAGCAAACGTAGAAAAAGACGAAACCTTCCCTGAGCAAGCTTCTGAAGATCAAGATCAAAATCAAACCGAAGCTGAAGCTGAAAAACAACACCACCTAACCGGGGATTTACCGGATCAAACCTTGCCTGAAGGTGAAACAGAACCGGTCTCCGAAGGTGAAGAAAAACCAGCTACCGCAGCAGAAAAAGAACCAGTCGTTGTAAATCAGAAATCAATTGAAAGTGAAATTGAAACCGGCGCTGAAGATAAAAAGCCGGAACAAGAAGTCCGGGTGGCTGACCCTATAGTTGAACGGCCATCCGGTAAGTCTGAAAAAGAAGATGTTGCCGAAGAATTTGACTGGGACAACCTGGAAGAAGACTCCGACTCCTATTCCAAAGAAGAAAGATCCCGCTATGAGGAATTGTACGATAAAACACTTTCCACCATCAATGTAAACGAAGTGGTTGACGGTACCGTGGTATCGATGAATAAGCGGGAAGTAGTTATTAATATAGGATATAAATCCGAAGCTGTAATTAGTTTGAGTGAATTCCGTTATAACCCCGATCTGAAGCCTGGAGATACGGTTGAGGTTTACGTGGAAAGTCAGGAAGATAAAAAAGGGCAACTGCTGTTATCACATAAAAAAGCCCGTTCACTGCGGTCGTGGGACAGGGTGAATGCCGCCCTTGATAACGATGAGATAATAAAAGGTTATATAAAATGCCGTACCAAAGGCGGTATGATCGTTGATGTATTCGGCATTGAAGCATTCCTCCCGGGATCCCAGATCGATGTCAAACCAATCCGCGATTATGATGCCTACGTTGGTAAGACAATGGAGTTCAAGGTCGTTAAGATCAATCATGAATTCAAGAATGTTGTCGTATCACATAAGGCACTTATCGAGGAAGAGCTTGAACAGCAGAAAAAAGAGATCATTGCCAAACTTGAAAAAGGACAGGTGCTCGAAGGTACAGTTAAAAATATTACCTCGTACGGTGTATTTATTGACCTGGGCGGAGTTGACGGACTGATCCATATAACCGACCTCTCCTGGGGCAGGGTTAACCATCCCGAGGAGATTGTTGAGCTTGACCAGAAAGTAAATGTGGTAATACTCGACTTTGACGATGCCAAGAAGAGAATAGCTCTGGGCGTGAAGCAACTTACACCGCATCCATGGGATTCACTTGACCCAAACCTTAAGGTGGGTGACAAAGTCAAAGGCAAGGTTGTTGTCATGGCCGATTATGGGGCCTTTGTTGAGATCGCACCCGGCGTAGAAGGATTAATTCACGTATCTGAAATGTCATGGTCACAGCACCTGCGCAGTGCACAGGAATTTATGAAAGTTGGTGATGAGGTGACAGCCTATATCCTGACACTCGACCGCGAAGAACGCAAAATGTCACTCGGCATAAAGCAACTTAAACCCGATCCATGGGAAAAGGTTGAGGAAAAATACCCTGTCGGGTCAAAGCACAAGGCGAAAGTCCGCAATTTTACCAATTTCGGTGTATTTGTAGAAATTGAAGAAGGGGTCGACGGATTAATTCATATCTCCGATCTGTCATGGACCAGGAAGATCAAACATCCGGCTGAGTTTACCTCTGTCGGTGAAGAAATTGAAATAGTGGTTCTGGAAATTGACAAGGAGAACCGCCGACTCAGTCTTGGGCACAAACAACTGGAAGAGAACCCCTGGGATGTTTTTGAAACAGTTTTCAGCGTTGATTCAATACACGAAGGCACAATTACAGATGTATTTGACAAAGGCGCTCTTGTTGCCCTACCTTATGGAGTTGAAGGTTTTGTTTCCACAAGGCATATGATAAAAAAGGATGGCACTCCTGCCAGGATGGACGAAAAACTTCTTTTTAAGGTGATTGAGTTTTCAAAAGCAGCCAAGCGTATTATTTTGTCACATACCAAAGTAAACGAAGAAGAGCCTAAGATAACGGATAAGGATACAAAAAAAGCCAAACCATCACCTGCCACTCATAAAACTATAAATAAACTGAAAACAAATCTGGAAAGAACAACTTTTGGCGATATATCTGAACTGGCATCCCTTAAAAAAGAGATGGAAGGAGGCTCTAAAAAGACGGCAGAGAGCAAAAAGGTAAAGAAGAATGATGAAAGCAAAGAGGAGAAAAAGGATACCGAAGGCAAAGAGGTGAAGGCCGAAGGCAAAGAGGAGAAAAAGGATGCTGAAGGCAAAGAGGTGAAGGCCGAAGGCAAAGAGGAGAAAAAGGATACCGAAGGCAAAGAGGTGAAGGCCGAAAGCAAAGAGGAGAAAAAAAGCAGTTAATAACCGGAAAAACAGATAAACTAAGAATATTTGAATTTTGATACGTGTTTTTCACCTGAAATAACAAAAAATTATTATTTTAGTAAAAAAATGAAGTGCTGTATTTCAAATCCATAAAACATTAATAACTTTATCATCAATATTCGGATTTAACCAATGAGTATTTCAATAATTTATTATAAGAAGCGATCTTAACTAAAACCTGTTTTAATGGAATTCAATATTGAAAAGTTTGATCATTATTCGAAGATAGAAGTACTTGAGGAAAAGCTCGATACTCATATCGCCCCCGCTCTTAAATCAGAGCTTGTTCTGATTTCCGGCAAGGGAGAAAAAAATGTGATCATGGACCTGAGCAAATGCAAGTACTGTGATTCTTCCGGATTAAGCGCCATACTGGTAGCCAACCGCTTATGTAAAAATGCTAACGGCATCTTCATTCTCACCGGACTAAATGATGCCGTCGAAAGACTTATCACCATTTCACAGCTTGATACTGTCCTGAATATTACACCAACAGTTCAGGATGCTGTCAAACTTGTAGAAGCTGAACAGAAAAGCGGATAACACAGCTTATTGGAAAACATAGTGTCATTTTCTTTTACAATATTGGGGAGCAGTTCAGGTGTGCCTACTTCCGAAAGATTTCCAGCCGCTCATGTAGTCAATGTACATGAGCGGTATTTTTTAGTGGATTGCGGTGAGGGGGCACAAATCCAACTCAGAAAAAATAATATCGGTTTTGGAAAAATAAATCATATCCTGATATCTCATGTGCATGGGGATCATACCTTCGGGCTTTTCGGACTGATCAGTTCATTCAGTCTTCTTGGCAGAAAATCCGACCTCCATATTTACGCACATCCTCTACTTGAGTCAATTCTGAATGATCACAGGAAGCATTATTATGAAAACCTGCTTTCGTTTAAGATAATTTTTCATCCCCTGGGCTCGAAAAAAAAGAATCTGATTTTCGAAGACGAGAAGGTGGAAATTCATACAATACCCTTGAAACACCGAATTCCTGCCTGTGGTTTCCTTTTCAGGGAAAAACCTCCGCTGCTTAATATCAGAAAGGAAATGGCAGAATTCTACAGGATCCCTGTAAAAGAGATGATGAACATTAAAATGGGTAAAGACTTTATCAATGAGAAAGGAGAAATCATTCCAAATAAAACTCTTACCCTCCCGCCGGTCAAACCCAGATCTCTGGCATATTGTACTGATACAAAGTATACAGAGTCCATTTTACCTCAAATCAGTAATGTCGATATCCTGTATCATGAAGCAACATATCTTCACAATATGCTTGAACAGGCTGTTGAAACCGGACATTCCACTGCCAGACAGGCCGGCCGGCTTGCTGCGAAAGCCGGAGCGGGAAAACTGATTATAGGGCATTTTTCAGCCCGGTATAAAACAACTGACCGGTTGATTGAGGAAGCAAGAGCAGAGTTTCCCGGGACTTATGCTGCAAGGGAAGGGGATTGTCATATAATTGAACAGGTCCGGATGACCATGTAACCTTTAATAATAAATGTATTCATCTATCACCTCCCAGATGATCCGGTTCTCTTCATCTATATTATATCGCAGCAACAGGGCTCCGGCCAGATGCCCATCCTCAAAGTAGGCAAATACCCACCTTTTGTTAAGTATATGGATGCCATCACGGAAATAAAAACCCATTTCACCGCCAAGAACTGCTGATGTACTTATAAGATCAGCATTAGATATCAGGTCATTCCTCAGATCCTCAACCGGATTCTCCAGTCCCATTTTTTTAAGATCTTTCACCTGGCTTTGGTCAAGGAAAGGAGGTATCGCATTTTCAATCCTGCATTCATGCAACAACAAGGAAAGACTGTCATTCCTGTTAATGCAGGAAGCTATGAGCTCCCTGGCTTCAGTAATTTCATTTTCAAGAAGAGCAGCCCCCTCTTTACGCTCCGTGGAATATAATATGTAAATCAGCAAAAGGACTATCAGAGCCGACTGTACAACTATTATGAAAAATTTTGATCTATTCGGCATTATACGAAGTTTAACTTAAAAAACCATCAATCAAATGTAGATGAATTTTCCATCTTTGTGAAATTGCCAAACGATTTTCAGACAGCATGGAAAATCGACGAAAGTCAATTTTCCATCTTTGTGAAATTGCCAAACGATTTT
>PXAP01000136.1 GCA_003567115.1 Bacteroidota bacterium | reverse complement strand
TTGTCAAAAAGCTTGTCCACCGGACTTTCCTGTGCGTTCAGGCATACCGGCATGATTGCCAGTGCGATAATAAATGCTATTGTTTTCATATTGTTTTTTTTAATTTCATTGTTATTGATTTTCCGTTAAGGCTTTTCTGTTAAAGATTTGTTTTTATTGATTTGTTGTTAAGGCTTTTCTGTTAAGGCTTTTTTGTTAAAGATTTGTTTTTATTGATTTGCTGTTACTGATTAGTTGTTACTTATTTTATGTTACCAGATCAATATTATCTTTGATTTTTCTGTCATTGATCCGATGTTGCCACTTCTGAATTATCATTGCCTAACTAACTGTTAATGATTTGTTGTCAAATACCGCTTGTCATTATTCTGCTGATGCTGTTTTGCTGATACTTTATAAAGGCCGACTGTCAGGTTTGTCATTTAATAATAAATTAGGTTATTCATTCTCTCCGTCCCGTCCGGATGTTATTTATTTGTGAGCTCATTTTAAAAAGCAACGATTCGTGAAATAATCAAATAAAGAATAATTGTAATACATTGATATTGAAGGTTTTAAAAGTGTTAATTCTAGTATTAATTACAAATTACCTTTTTATACAGGACTCATTTGTCTTCAGTTTATTTTTGCAGGCCTGTTACAGTTTTGTCAAATTTTGTAATAACACCTAATTCTCTTGCACCCCGGTGAAATTTACCTATGGCTTCAAGTTCACGGGTAGCTTCGGATATTTTAGACAACGGTTCCAGTTCTTCAGTGCCCGTGTTCATCACATAAGAAACCATAAGAAGTGCATTTTTAGCCTCCTCATATGCAAGCCTTGTTTCCTGTTCGGTGTACTCTTCGCTTATCCAGGCAATTTCGTTAATCTGGTCTTCGATAAAAAAGAGGTAGCTTCCCAGGATTAAAAGCAGCGAGGCGGCTATTCCCGAAACAGTATAAATAATTTTTCTGATTCCGGCCGGCTCCTTCTTATTATCAAGTTCTTCAATTACATCAAAAAGCTTATCATCAAACTGTTTATCGGGAATATCTTCCCGGGCAGCTTCATCCAGGGAAATGAACAGCAGTCGGTCAGCTTCCATCTCCGGGGGCACTTTCCGTTTTTTAAAGAAATCCGCCAACAGCTCCTCCTCTTCCCTGCTGGTCTTTCCTTCATAATAGTCAGCCAGTAAAGCTTTTATTTTTTTCAAATCCATGATCAACTGAATTTAGATATAACTCTCTTAATTTTTTCCTGGCACGCGACAGGTTTACCCTTATGGTGTTGATGCTTATGTCGAGAGACTGCTCAATTTCTTCAAATTCACAACCCTCGATATCGCGCAACTGCATTATCATCTTCTGTTGCTCGGGTAATTTATCCATTAGCTGCCTTATAAATTTCACCGAATCTTTTACCTCAACCTCCTTTTCAATGCTTTCCTCTTTGGCTTCGGTAAAAACAAGGCTTTTTGTCTGTTCTATCGAAACCGTTCTTCTTGCTTTGATCCTGTCGAGACAATGATTTCTTGTCACTTTCATAACAAATGCTTCGGTCGAGTTGAGGGTGTGAAGCTTGCTTCGCAGGCCCCATAACTTTATAAACACTTCCTGTACTGCATCCTGTGCCTCTTCAGTATCATTCAGCAGTCCAGATGCAAACCGGTATAGTTTGTTTTTCATTGGCAATACCTCAAGCTTGAACCGGTCTTTATCCATGTTACATTAATGACGAATCAGTCCGTTATTAATTACACCCGGCAGGTAATTTTTATTGGATTATTTTCCGGGCTGATATCAATATGTTCAATAATTATCCTTAAAACATGACTCAAGGACCTGGCGCAGAAATTCAGGGATCCTTACCGGCCGGCCCTTCTCCCTGTCCATAAATACAAGGGTTGTCCGGCCTTCATTGAGCAGTTCATTTTGTTCGTTGTAAATCTCATAATCGAACAAAATTTTTGTTTCAGGCATCTCTTTAACTATGGTTTTTATGGTAAGCAGGTCGTCATAACGAGCCGGCTTGCGGTAACGGCAATTCATAGAAATAACAGGCATGATAATGCCCATATCTTCCATTTTGCGGTAAGTAAAGCCAAGATGGCGCATCATCTCGGTTCTGCCTGTCTCATAATAAAGTGGGTATATTCCATAATATACCACCCCCATGGCATCAGTCTCTCCATAGCGCACCCGTATTCGGCTTTCATGAGAATACATAATGATATTATTTTTTAAATGGTGAATCAGGTTCTTCTGCAAGATGCTTATATATCATCCTGTCCAGTAATCCGGGAGCAATTTTCTTCAGCAATACGGTTGTTTTCCCCTTTGGGGTAAGGATAAGTGAACGCTTCCTCTTGACTATTGCCCGGTATATATGCTTTGCCACTTTTCCGGCCGGCATCATTTTATCTTCAGCTCTCGGTGATTCGCCTTGTGCAGTTCCATCGGCTGCCAGGGCGGTTTTCCGTATATTTGACGAGGTAAATCCCGGTGCTGCTATCAATACATGCAGATCGTTTTTAAGATTTTCAATCCTTAGTGATTCCAGGAAGCCCTGCATGGCAAATTTCGATGCAGAATAGCCAGTGCGCCCGGGCAAGCCATGAAAACCGGCAATAGATGATATGCCAGCTACCGAGCCTTTTGATTCAATCAGATAAGGCAGGGCATATTTAGTGCAGTAAACAGTACCCCAGAAATTCACATCCATTAGCTGTCTTAGTACCTGCAAATCGACCTCACTAAAAAGTGCCCTCATGGATATACCGGCGTTATTGATAAGTACGTCAATGCGGCTATACTTGTTAATGGCGGTTTCCACAAGCTTTTTGCAATCATTTTCTACTGAAACATCAGTTTTTAACGCAAAAGCCTCCAGCCCTTCAGCTCTCATCTCATCGGCCGTTTTACCGGTCAGACCGATACTTCTTGCTGCAAGCACAACTGATGCCCCTTTTGAAGCAAACTCCCAGGCACAGGCCAGTCCGATACCTGACGAAGCCCCAGTGATAATAACTACTTTATTCTTCACCCGATCTCAGGATAATTAATTACATCAATTAATTTTAAGTTTATATTTAGTTCGCCTTTAAATCCTCACCTCACGGACTTCACGGCGCAAACACAGGCAAGATGAAAAAAATTTATGAGAAAACCTCATCAGCCTGTTTCTGAGTAAAGGATATGTTCATGCATGAGGTTTTTCAACGCATTTGGAATAAAAATGCAATTTAATCAGTTTTCCCCTTTGGTCTGTTTTGTGAGGTTCATATTGGTTTCAACGCATTTGGAATAAAAATGCAATTTAACCCCTAAAATACAGATATTTAAAAAATATGAATATTAAGTTCAGATAATTTAAAAAAGAAAAAGTTTGTGATAAGAATATAAGATATTATCTTTGCAATCGTTTAAAAAAATAAGGATGATTCAGTAGCTCAGTTGGTAGAGCACATCCCTTTTAAGGATGGGGTCCTGAGTTCGAGCCTCAGCTGAATCACCGCAGCAGGCGAAGTTTATTCTTCGCCTGTTTTTATTTTATGAGTCAATTATTTTATAAGTCAATTATTTTCAGAGTTTTTTAATCCGGGCTAGGTTATTTCATCGTGGTACGGAATATTAGGCGGAATGGGCAGGATATTTTTCGGGTTGGGTTATTTATTAGATGAGTGAGGCGGGATATTTTCAGAGTTAGTTTTAGGTGCACCTTCATTATTAAGTCTGTATTTTTTATATGACCAGAACATAATAAAAATCCCGGTAAGAAGAAAGGAAGCTCCGAGAATAAATGTAAATGAAAAACCTGCCATATCATAAATAAAAATACCTGCCAGTGGCATAAACATGGCCCGGACTCCTGTAAGAGAAAGGTGAATGGACTGATAATCTCCCGCTTCACTTCGATTACAGAAATAAGCTGAACCTATACTCCACGAAATAGCCATTGTTGAAATAAAAAAACTATTGAATATTACACCGGCCAGGAGAAGGTAATAAATTTGCAGGCCTATAACCTCAAAATAATAAGGAAATGCCAGCGTCATAGGAAAGGAAAGAAGGTACATTGCCAGTGATCCGTAAGTCAGCGTAACAAATTTTCTTGGATCGGTATTGGTAAGCATTCTGCCAATAACCGGCAAAAGGAATATAGCAATCAGGTTATAAAAATTTTTGTAAAATGCAACACTGGAATAATTCAATCCTACAGCCCGGTCATAAAAAATGGTAATTACCGCATTGGTACCCATAAAAGCAAGTCCGTAAAGCATAAAGCCAATCTGGTAATGAAGATAAGGTTTGTTGGTCATGAATATTTCCTTAACCCTTTTCAGGGCAGATGAAAATATTCTTTTGCTGATTTTACTGTCTTCAGGGATATCTGCCTGATCAAAGGAAATAGAAGTCAGCATATATATTGATACAATGCCGAGAATTGCAACAAGAGGATATATGTAGATAAAAGCATAAGGATCTTTGTCAAGCAACATGCCAAAGAGAAAAGTCGATACGAGTGTAGCTATTTTTTTTGCAGAGGCGGCATATGAGTATAATTTCCCGAAATTCCCGCTGGCATAATTTTGCTTGAGAAGAATATTGATTGAAGGAAAAATAAGCGGTGATGCAAGATAATAAATAAGAAAAACCAGCAGAAACAAATAGTGGTAAATTGAATCAGCTCCCATATCACCAATATGACGGGGAAAAAAGATAAGCATTAAAAGAGGAGTACGGGTGAAAATTGCTGTGCTCCTTAACAACCTTTTTTTATTCTTTACACGGTGTACTATTTCATTAATAAAAATAGCTGCAATCAGTACTACCATGCTGAACTGGAAAAGTATTCCGACCTGGTAGGGAGAGCCCTGAAGACTTTTCAGAAATACAAAACCGTTCAGTACCAGAATACCGCTTATAATACCCTCCAGGAAAGAATAGGTGAAATGGAACAAAAAAGTTGTTCTTTCATCACGGTGTATGTTTTTCAGAAAATTCATAGAAATGTCAAAAATAAGCTTTATGAGTTGTGAATGACAATTTTTTATGTTATTAATATATGAAGATGTATTGACCATCATTTGGAAAACTATTACCTGTTAAAAATGGATAAAAATTATAAGATCATATTGTTACATTTGCAGTACCGGGAAAATGCAGCTAATTTAAGCTTTCCTGATTTATATTTATATTTAACGCCTTATTATTAATTGATTTTAAACCTGTTAACAAAATGAGTCAAATAAAAAACAAAATAGTGGTGCCCCTTGATTTTCATGCGCAATCTATGATTGCTCTTGAGCAAACAAGAGGTATTGCAAGATTTATGAAAGCTGAAATTATTATATTATATATTATTGAAGCAACTGATATTTTTTCTTCTCTTTTTAGAAGAAGGGAGCAGGAAAAAAAAATAGAAGAAGAGGTTAAAAAAAAGCTTGAAGAGCTGGCAGCAACTACTTCTGAAAAATTCAGGTTGCCCGTCTCTACACGTATTGAAAGAGGTAAAGTGTATGAACAAATTTTACATGTTTCTGAAGAAGTAAATGCCCGGTTTATAATAATGGGTAAAAATGATGTGGATGAAGGTTTTTCAAGGTTTCTCGGATCCAATGCAAGCCATGTGATAGCAAATTCAAAATGCCCTGTTATAACCGTAAAGGGCAAAGAGCATAAACTGGGACTGAAAAATATTGTTCTGCCCCTGGATCTGACAAAAAAAACAAGGGAAAAGGTTTTTAACGCAGTGTCATTCGGCCTGAATTGCAATTCGGCCATATGGATGGTTTCAGTGCTGACAGGAGGCATCAGTCTTACAAGCAGCCGTATCTATGCAAAGATGAAGTTGGCAAAAAGTATGATTGAAGAAAATGGAGTTCCTTGTAATATTAAGCTTTTTAAGAAATCTGATACACCAAATTACGAGGTAATTATAAAATATGCCCGGGATATTAATGCTGATCTTATCATGATCATGACCCATCAGGAATCTGATTTCAGAGATCATTATATAGGCAAATTTGCACATGAGGTAATTAACCGCTCCGATATACCTGTAATGACAATGATACCCAGTGATCCTAAAAAAGGCAGGAAATTCGTTAAAACATTTGTTGACCCATTCGGTATTTACGGGAGGAAAACAAAATCGTGACCTGATGGTTGATAAGGAAAAGAAAATAAAACGATATTCAAGAGTCAGGAAACAATTAACTGAGCTGTTATCGGAGAGTGATGACAGTCTTGCACGAATGGCCACGGTCATTGCTCTGTTACACCACAAGATGGAGGGATTTTTCTGGACAGGCTACTATTTTTTGCATGGTGACAGGCTTGTTGTCGGACCGTATCAGGGTCCGGTTGCCTGCCAGGAGCTTGAAAAAGGTAAAGGTGTATGCTGGACTGCCGTGAACCGGGATAAAACTATTGTGGTTGAAGATGTTCATAAATTTCCGGGACATATTGCATGTGATGCCAGGTCTGAATCAGAGATAGTTGTCCCCGTAAGGGATAAAAAGAACAAAATTGTTGCTGTTCTGGATATTGACAGTACCCGTCACGGAAATTTTGACGAGACAGATACCGCTGAACTGGAGAAGATAGTTGAAATGATCTTTTATTAAAATAGCTCTCAATATACCTGGCCCTGACAGCGGCTTCGTTTTCTCCTCCCCTGTTAAAAGCTATCTGTACACCTGGGTGAACTTGCAACCTTAAAATGGACAATAGGTTAAGCCACTAATAATTTTTGATTATTGTCACGTTCGTCTTTAGTGTTTTACACTGCAGCCAATCTTACCGTAGAATCAGAACATCCGCGGCTTACATTCTTTTATTTTTCTTTTCTCCATCTTCTGAAGGCACTTCCGTCTGGTGTTTTACCCAACAGCATACGCCTCATTGGAAATACGCTTTCATTTACATAACGTACATCTTCAACCGAATAAAAAGCCAGGGGGTTGTATTTTTTTATTATTCCTATTACAGTTTTCAGCTCTTTTCTGTGAATCAGGGAGTAAATAACATTAACTTCCTCCTTATAGCCGTTGGCATCCACACTGGTAATCCCGTATCCCAGGCTGTGCAGCTTATCAATCAGCCTGTCTGCCGGTTTCTGGGTTATGACTCTCACGATCATAACTCCCATTGCGATCTTTTCCTCAAGCAACATTCCCACGAAATTGCCCGCTGCAAAGCCACCTGCATAGGCAATGTAATTCAAATAGTTATCAAGGTTCTGCATTATACTGGAAATGGCCAGTATCCAGATAAAAACCTCGAAAAAACCCAGTATCGGGGCAATATATTTCATCCCCTTTGAAACAAAAATTATCCTGATGGTACCAATGGTAACGTCGGCTACCCTCGAAAGGAATATCAGCAGAGGGAGTATTATGTAATTAAAAACATTAGTGTCCAGAAAAATGCCTTCCATGATATTTGTTAATTATATAAGTACTTGTATATCAATATGAATTATTAAAATCAGTTCTATGTTTCAGGCTGTTCCTGCATGGTATTAAAACAGTACAAAATTACATTAAAATACATTTGCAGACAGAAGTGTCCGGTTATAAAAATTTCTTTAGAATTAGTTTTTATATTTACCTGAATATCAGTATTTATGTTCCTGTAATTGATGCAGAAACAGTATTTTTCAATTTAAATCGATATGTAATAAATAATATTTTATTAAGCTTATATACAAGGTCATAGCTATGTTGTCATTAAAATTAACCGGACACTAATGATTTGCAGAATTTATAAATTGCCCATATATTGTAAAGGATTTACTACAATCAATGGTATTTTATCTGAAATATTAACCCTGATATTGAAACATTGAAACATCAGATCACAGTATAATAATATAAACACAAACCTTACAACCAATAAAACTGATTATTGCTTTCGGATTAACTAAAACATACAGTACTTAAATAACCGGCCGCATCAGTAAAACAGGGGAGCCGGCATAATTTTATATTATAATTATCGATCATCAGCAATTATTTGTCTTCAACAGGAATCAAACAAACAGGTGGACAATCAAAATTTTTCAATTATGGGGAAGTTTGTACGCACAATTTTATTGACAACACTGGCCGGTTTCCTTTCATCAGCATTGTCTGGCCAGACAAAGGAGAAGCCTGACGGCAAAGGCACTGAAGAATATCCATATGAGATCTCCTCTCTTGAAAATCTTTACTGGATATCGCAGAAGCCGGAGAAATGGGACAAACATTTCGAGCAGACGACCAATATCGACGCCTTCGAAACTGAAACCTGGAATGGCGGCGAGGGGTGGGAGCCGATTGGTAAATCCGGGCAACAATTTACTGGTACATACAACGGGAATGACAATATAATTGAGGGGGATTTTTATTAACAGGATAGAACCTTATCAAGGGCTTTTTGGATCCATTCATAATGCAAATATTTCTAACCTTGGACTGGTGGATGCAGATATAACCGGGAATAGTTATTTCGGTATTCTGGCTGGAACAACGGGCGGAAACTCAACTGTTGAAAATTGCTTTAGCACCGGTGCCGTTACAGGTATGCCTGATAACGATTTTCCCGATAGTTTTATAGGTGGACTTATTTGAAGAAACGGCGCTTTAATTAAAGATAGTCACAGCTCAGCAGATGTATCCGGACGAACTATTGTTGGCGGTCTTGTTGGTAAGAACTTTGGAACTATTGAAAACTGCTTTAGCAAAAGCAATGTCACTTTTAGAGAAGCTTCAAGTGGTTCAGATTTTGGTGGACTTGCGGGTAGAAATGTGGGGGAAATCAATAATAGTTACAGTGAAGCAACAGTTAAAGGTACCTTTTGGAGTGGGGGCCTGGTAGGGAATAATAGAAGTGGTAGTGAAATTAATAATAGTTACAGCACGGCAAATGTAATAAATGAAAACTTTAGCGGAGGCGGACTGGTTGGTAGTAATTCCGGAGCAATTGAAAATAGTTACAGTACAGGTCATGTGGAAAGTCAATTTCAATCAGGCGGATTGGTTGGTGCAAACCGGGAGGATGGAACCTTTATACGACTCTCATCGTATAAACCGGAAACAGGTTATTCCCGGATCCGGTTTATTGACGGGTAAATGACCTTATCAGTAAATCATAATGCCAACAGCAATGCATTAACCTAAAAAACACATAAATGAGAAAACTTTTACTTTCAGTTGTATTGACATCCCTGTTTAGCATTGCCGGTTTCAGGCTGGCAGCACAAACCACAACTGTCGAAGTTGGCCAGGGAGGAGACTATGAGACCCTTAAGGAAGCCTTTCAAGCTGTTCAGTTTGGCAACCTGACAGGCGATATTGAATTGCTTATTATTTCTGATCTGGAGGAAACACAAACATCCCGCCTTTACAGACAAAATATTCCAGAATGGGGTACAGATTACAATTCAATTACTGTCCGCCCTTCAGGCGGCCACATGACAGTAACCATTGATAATGCCTCGTCGCTGTTTTCAGTCGATGGCTCAGTTAATGTGACCTTCGACGGGAGGCTTGAAGGAGGTGGTGATGAGATTAACCTTACCTTCAGGAATAATAACGGGAGTGTTTTCAGTATATACAATAATGCTGAAGATATAGAAATAAAGTATTGCAACCTGCAGGGAAACGGGGACGACCCCACGAAAGGGGTAATAAGCTTTACCGTAGCGGGTTCTTGGGGTAGCGACAACATCCTGATAGATAACTGTAACATTGGCTATGATACTTTTGCACCGGCAAATGCTGTATCAGTGTACCATGATACCGGTTATTCGTATGCAGGAGGATTGGTTTCGGATGTAACCATTTCAAACTGTAACATTTTCAATTTCTGGAATCCCGCTCATTCCTCAGGTGGCATTTATGCACCGGAAAAGATAGACGGCTGGACAATCATTGGCAACAACTTTTACCAGACTGCTCCAAGAACTGCCACGGCCTCCAGCATGCATTATGCTATTTACCTGGATGAAGGTGAAGGCCATATAATTGAAAATAATTACATCGGCGGTTCAGAACCGGGATGCGGCGGAGGTCCATGGACTATTGAAGGCGAATTTGCCAGCAAATTCACCGGTATTCATGTAAATTCCGGTGCTACCATACCAGCCTCCGTTCAGGGCAATACAATAGCCAATTTTTCACATCAATATCACAGCACCACAAATGCCGTTTCCCTTCCGGGGATATGGACTGGCATCTATCTTTACGGTGGTGACGCGTTTATCGGTAATGAATCCGGCAACACTATCGGGGAAAATACCGGTACCGGTTCGGTAACAGTCAGCAGCACGGGCAGTGCCAGCGTGGCAACCTATGGAATAGGTGCAGAAATTGATGGCGAGGCGAATATAAGCAACAACACCATCGGTTCATTCACCCTTGATGCGGAATCGGTTGATCATGGACACAGTTTCAGCGGGGTAAGGATTCCGGGTGGCGATGCAGTTACTATTGAGGGTAACATCGTGGGAAGTGAAAATACCAGTGCCAGCATAGTTGCTTCAAATCCTGGCGAATCGACATCCGAAGAACAGTCGATCAGGGGGATTTATGTAAGTAGTAGCGGAACAATCAGTATTGCTGACAACATGGTTGCAAACATTGTCAATCAGGCAACCGGACTGGGAAAGGTGGCTGGTATTAAAAGCACCGGTGGTGTTAACAGTATTGTGAACA
>PXAP01000105.1 GCA_003567115.1 Bacteroidota bacterium | reverse complement strand
GGATATTATGCGGGTATGCACGGGCTTCCCCGTTCCTCAAAAATCCAAGGACAAGATCGTGGTCGTTAAGATAAGTGGCCTCATCGGGCGATATATATTCCGGGTTGCTCAACGCCGGGATGCCGTCTTTCCCGGGTCCGCCTTCAAGGACCTCATTATCCGGTATAAGCCACTCGCCGGATACGGGATCGCCCCGGTCGGCATCATCAGGTGTTGATCCGTCTTCTTTTTCGCACGATGCGGAAATAAACAGAGCCATATAAGTTAATGCTATAATTAATACATTCCTTTTCATGATTACAATTTTTTGGTTTAATTTTTTAGATTAGTCGGTCAAACCATCAAAACCTTACATGAACTCCCTGTTAAACCCGGGAGCGTAAGAATCAACAAATACGACCGGTTCTGAATTTATCAGATCTGCAAGCTCATCTGGTTCGAACCTGTCGTCCATATCGTGCTTTGCATCAGGATCCAAAGCCACCGGCAAGTCATATAAATCCCACTCCATTATACCGTGCTGAAGATTATATACCCGTTCGTATCCTTTCCTTATTAGAAAATCAGCGGCCCTGTCGCTTCTGTAACCGGTATATGTCCGTTCTGAAATTCCCGCTGAGTCCTTACATAGTAAGATCAGGATTTCAGGTTCCGCCGGAACCCTTTAACAATAATCATGCAGTGGATAAAGGCTGCTTAAAGAAAGATAATATGCAAATACAAATTGCTGTCATTTTCCCAGTTCACTGGCAGCCTCACCATCAAGCAGCCAGAGGAGTTCTCCGTTTACAGGCTGAACAAGTGAAGCAGGATACTTCTCCCAATCGCCTCTTTTTTCAATCACGCTTGCTGCGATTCCGGCTTTGAAACGGCCGGTAACAATGAATACAACCATTGCAGCCTGATTTATTAATTTTCCGGTTGCAGTTATGCGCTGTTGTCCGCTATAAGGATTTTCTGTGGCTTCGAACAGCTTATCGCTGTGAAAAAGAAGGATATTATCAGGAAAAATCGAGACTGTGTGTCCGTCCTTCCCGAGACCCAGCATTACAAGGTCAAATTTGGGGATATGGTTTTCATGAGGCAAAAGGCCGGAGACAGTTTCGGCGTAACTGTAAGCTTCGGAAAAAGGCTCCCTTTCTCCTTTGATCTTGAAAACATTGGATTCGGGTATATCGATGTGATCGAGAAGACTTTCCTTTGTCATTCTGTAATTGCTTTCAGGGCTTTCCGGGGCAACACATCTTTCATCTCCCCAGAACAGGCGGATTTTATGCCAGGCCAGAGGGTTTCCCTTCAGAGAGGCCAGGTATGAATAGACGGCACGCGGGGTTGAACCGCCGGAAAGAGCAACAGAAACCTTGTGATATGGGCCGGCAGATACTACAGCCCGGTATAGGATATTGGTAAAATGATCTGCTATATCTTCCGTAGAACTAAAAGTTCTGACAACAGGAGTTTTCATGTGATTAACGATATTTCTCAGGAAACTTTAGTTTATTTATCAAAATGGTTTAATCGGCTTAGCAGATCTCTTCAGCTTTGCTGGTTCGCTTCCCCGGCCCTCCGGGTCGAAAATAATAAATTCCATTTGATACTTCGGGGCTATGCCCCTGGTAGTTCATTTTTTTTGTCATGACAGAACTTCCCGTAAAACTGTTTTATTCGGGGTTTCATAATTTACAGAAGTTATCCCCGCCGGTCAGTACGCGCCGTTTATGGATAAATCAGAATGTCAGTACTTTAGCTCCACTTTTGAGGTAACCGGTCAGCGGACTGCCCATCCCTTTGACAACGAAACCCATATTTTTAAGGATATCGGTTACCTCATATGCATTTGCGCAAACAATACAAGCCTCAATCACCACCCCATCTTCCTGCATGGCCTTGAGCTTATCCTGAACCTGTATGTTTTCAGCCGCAAGTTTGGCTGAAGGGCCCCATATTATAAGAGTCACCTCACTGAACCAGCCTGCAGTTTTTGCTGCATGGGTGTACATGAACGCCACCCTTTCTGCCACGTAAGGATCATCGCTGGTCCACAACACAACTAGTTGGTCCGGGTTATCCGTTTGATTTTCTGCCGGGTTATCTACCAGGTTATCTCCCGGGTTATTTCCAGGGGTTAAAGAGTTAATAGTGGCCGTATGTAAAAATGCCACAAACAACATAAAAATTACTGTTTTCATAACAATCATTTTATTATATATAAAGTGCAAAATATAAAATAATATTTTAAATACCAAGCAATTGCTTAGATATATATAAAGATTATTTGCACGGTTCAAAAATATTTACGAAATTCACACGTATTAATTAATAAAAATAAAGAAGTGTTATGAACACAAAGCTGACATTAACAATTGAAAAGACTGTAATAGACAGAGCTAAAAAGTATGCCAGGGAGAAAGATAATAGTTTATCGGAGATTGTTGAAAATTACTTAAAGGTAATAACAAAAGAACAGGATAACCCTGATATTGAAATTACTCCATTGGTCAAATCATTGAAGGGTTCCTTTAAAGCTCCTCAGGATTTTGATTATAAGAAAGAACTTTCAAGGGGATTATCAGAAAAATATCTTTAGCATGGACAATGTATTAGTTGACACCGATGTCATACTTGATTTCTTTTTTGACAGAAAACCTTTTTCTGATCAGGCATCACAACTTTTCTCTTTGTGTGAATCCAGAAAAATAAAAGGTTTTATTACTCCGGTTATATGCAGTAATACTTATTACCTCCTCAGACAGGTTGCCAGGCACGAAAAGGTAATTGAAAAGTTACGAAAATTATTGACAGTACTGGATATCCTTTCTATGGACAGAGAAACTGTTATGCAAGCCCTGAATTCAGGCTTTAAAGATTTTGAAGATGCTCTGCAAAATTCTGCAGCAAACAGGACAGGATTTATTGACGTAATTATTACTCGTAATGTTAAAGATTATTCAAAAAGTGAGATTGGGATATTGACACCCGAAAACTATATAAAAACAATAACTGCCAGCCGTTGAAACATATTCACTCCATAAGGTTATATCTACTTTGGAAAGTAAAAAATCCCGCAATTATACTATTTATAGCATCTTTTCATAACTATTAATTTTTATTATAGCATCAAGATACTTTTCCTTTAGTAATAATTATTGTAAAATGGATCTCATATCTAAACAATTGCTTAGTAATATATCAAAAATATTATTTGATTTGCTTCAGTGCAATTGAAACAAAATCATTTAACTGACCGGGATCCATTGTTTTTGAGGCAACAGAAAGACCCTGCATTACTCCAAGAAAAAAAGCCGACTGTTTTTCAATATCAGTATCCGGTGATATTTCACCTTTTTCAACCGCGGTTTGAAGAACTTTTTTCAGCATATCGCGGATAAAATTAAAATAACCGTTCACTTCAGCGGCTATCTCTTCATCACTTCCCCCTAATTCGGCTGCTGTGTTAACCACAAGGCACCCCCTGGATGTTTCGGATCCTCTGTTTTTTTGAGCAGTCTTAAGGAGAAAAAATTCAAGTTCTTTCATGCCTGCATTTTCCTGAAGCAGGATGTGATAGACATTTTGTCTTACATGCTCGAGATACTTGCGAATAGATTTGATAAACAGCTTTTTCTTGCTGGAAAAGCTGGAATAGATCGAAAACTGGTTAATCCCCATCTCTTTCTCAAGCAGGCGTACCGAAGTTGCTTCGTATCCATTTTGCCAGAAAACATGCATCGCATGCTCGAGCACCGTATTCTCATCGTATAACTTGCTCCTTGGCATAAAAACACTTTTTTACAAATCTAAGCAAATGCTTTTATATATTACATATATTCTTCAGATTTTGTTCAATTCAAATTAATTTCGTAATGCCCTGACGTATGCAAGAACACCATCGATGGGACAGGCAAAACGGCACCACGGCCTCCTGATGAACAGTGAAAGGACAATCGTTACAAACAAGATAATAAATAGAATACTGCTTCCGGTCAACTGGAAAAATACCCCGACCACCCCGTATTGTGCCAGTCCGGGAGGAAAAAATAACTCGACAAGCTGTTGTTCCGAAGCTGTCTGCCTGTGCGACCCGATGATGTTTGCCAGTACTATCAATACAAAGATCCCGGCAATTATAATAACATCCCGTTCAGGAAACTGGTCAGCCATTAGTCCTGAGAATTCGCCAAAGTCCTGCACCCAGGATGATCATCACTGTTCCGAATACCCCGAGGAAAAATAAACCGGCACGGACTTCATGTTCCCCGATAAGGGTAAATCCCCCTGCAATTACAACGTAAACGGCAATATACCACAATGTGAAAAGCCCCCATTTCCACCAGTTCATTAAAATGCCGGCATCCTTTAACCAAAAACCGGCTCCAATGAAAAACAGTATCATCAGTCCGCCCATGATCATCCAGAAAAGCGGCTGCAGTAAAGAAGATTCAAAAATCACGGAAAAATCCATAAGACATAAAAGTTAAATATCAAACCATTCACCGGTGCGCAGCCATTTGGGCGGATCCAGATAGGTATTGTTGTTCCCGTCAGGCGGAGGCAGATACTCCTGGGCACCGGGATGCTCCCGGTAATAACTCCTCAGATGTTCAGGTAATGCTTCAACCCCCTGATCAAATGTCCAACTCTCACCCCCGGGAGCGTACATAACCCTCCGGAGTTCGCCCAGACGCTTGAACAGGTCCTCTATATATTCAATACGGCGGGGATTACCGGTTTGTTCGTAAGTCGGTTTATCGGCCAGAAACGGTTTGCGGTTGAAGAACTGGTCACCGCCATAGGCAGTCCGCCCCCACCCGGTATAGCTGTCCCTGCTTCGTCCAGCTCCAAACCCCGCTGCTGCGGCGCCGGCCAGCGACAAGGCCCCGCCGGTCACACCCGCCTTTTTAAGAAAATCCCTTCTGTTTAATTCACCGTCCATCGGAAAATGTTTAGGTTAATTATATTGCCCGATTCATCATATTTATCAATACTTTCTTTAAGGCACCATCCAATTAGGAATAAACTCATATTCGATTCCATGGGTTACTTCATGTTCATAAGGTTGATTTGGAGGGTTGTTGATTTTACCCCTGACGGAAGAAAGAACTAAAAATTACCTGTTTATAATCTTCCTTCCGATCTCAATAAACTGCTCAGGATTACGATAACCGGTCGTTTGTGCAATAAACTCCCCGTTACTGTCAAAAAAAATCAAACTTGGATATCCCTTGATTTCAAACTTGCGGGCCAGTTCAATTCCTTCTCCTTTTTCCCCGTCAACCATCACGTTGATAAAGTTGGCGTTATAAAATTCCCCCACCTCCTCATCAGGAAAAGTAGTCGCTTTCAGCTTTTTGCAAGGGCCGCACCAACTAGCTGAAATATCGAGAAAAATGGGTTTACCTTCTTTTTCTGCCAATTGCAGTGCCTCCTCCCATGTTCCCTGATGAAAGGAAATTCCAGTTTCAGTTTCGCTAACGGAATTGCTTTTAAATGGATATACAAGAGCTATAAAAGCAATTAACAGGATTGGCAATAAGACTATAAGTTTTCTCATAATTTATTTTTTAGTGTTTATTTAGTTTAACTGTCGGAGAAATTTCAAATCCTTACATTTTTTAGATTATTTATTTCTCTGTGTTTAGGTATAAATTTTAATATATCCAAGCTTACGCTTAGTAATAATACAATATTTGAAAATATTTGTTCACCGGAATTCCAATTTTTTAACCCCCCATTACTTCCCGGGAAAGTCTTGCCGGGATAAGGAGGTGCCTAGCAAGCCGGTTTTCATATATAGCCCTTAGAGATAAAAAGAACAATGTAATCTGAAACTTGTATGCTCCCGGAACTCAATACAGGATTGATAATATGGTAAATGCTGCCTGTTCTTTACAACAGAAATATTAACGTCTTAAATCAGAATATTACAAACTTCCGGCAATATCCGTCAGCCAATATCATTGTTCTGCAGAGACTGAAATACAATGCGAAGGAATCAGTAATTACCGGGTTCAATATGGAAGTCCCTTCCCCCTCTGATTTTTAAAGGCTTCTGCATACCAATGGAACTCATCAAGGAATCTTTCTGTCGATGAGTTTACCATTTCATTTTTCGGGTTAAGGTTATCATCGAACAGGTTGCCGATTACCGGAAAAGGCAGTATAGATGAGATAGAGGGCATGCCAAGCTCCCCCAGGATTGCTCTCAGATGCACCGAGGCTCTTACCCCTCCGAATGAACCTGCAGAGTAGGAAGCTATCGCCGACGGTTTAAACAAGTATTCCGTCTGGAAATGATCCAGCAGGTTCTTCAATGCCGGGGGTATGCTGTGGTTATATTCGCCTGTAACGACCAGGAAACCGTCACTGCCTTTAAATATTCCTGCAAGCTTATCCATAGGGGCAGGAGCCTTGCCAGGCTCATACTCCTTGTACATCTTGTCAAGGAACGGGAGCTGATACTCCTTCGGGTCAACAAAATGAGGGTTTATATTTCTTTCTTTTAGTTTTTTTTCGAGAAACCTGGCTGCCTTTATTCCCTGTCGGTCAGTACGTACAGATCCGTAAATAATACTGATAGTCAATTCCATAATTTTAGTTTTATTTTTTGTGATTAAGCTCAAATATTAAATAAACCTCCCTGCTGCTATGTTCCGGGGTATTAAACCGTATTTATTGTTTAAGGCCCGAAAAATCGGAGAACTTAACCAGTTTAAAAATAATCATTTTCTTTCGCTCTGATCAGCCAATTCTCCGGGAATACCGGTTTCAAAAGGATTATCAGGATCATTGCTCCATTCGAACCAGCCACCGTCATAAACCGATACCCTGGGCCAGCCCATCAGCCATGCATTGAACCATGCCTCGCTTCCGCGCCATCCGGTACCGCAATAAAAGGCAAGGTGCTTATCAGATGAGATCCCGTTATTTACCCAGAAGTCATATATTTCATGAAACTCCCTGGTGGTATGGTCAAAATTCCGGTAGTTCTCCATATGATAGGCGTCAGAGCCGCTATCGGCAAAAACAGCTCCCGGTATCCTCCCTTTTGGTTCAATATAATTGTAGCCGCTCACCTGACCAATATACTCAGGCCAGGAGCGCACACACACCAGTTCACTATCAGCCAATATCAGCATTTCTTTTGCCCGGGGGGTGTCAACTACCAGTTCGGGTTTTTGGGGGATCTCAGCACCGAACTCCTTAACAGGATGTTTGGGCTCATCGGTGTACGAGACCTCGTATCCTGCATCTGTCCATGACTGAAAGCCGCCGTTCAAAACCCTTACGTCCTTTACCCCTGCATACATCATTATAAAAGCACACCGTATGGCTCCAATATCTCCTGCAGCACTTCCAGGGAAGGGGTCACTGTTATCTGGATGCATGAACTTGCCATACATGATCACAGTGGTATCTGAAGTTATACCATGTTTCTCAAGTGCATCTTTCAGCTCTGCCGGCGATCGCCTGTTCCATGTTTCGGTAGCCTCTAGTTCAAGGGTGTCAATATCTATGGCCCCGGGTATATGTCCGCTCAGGTAAGCGTCACGGTTACGGTAGTGGGCGTGAACTATACGGAATTTATCGTTATCGTAGTGCGATGGTCTGCCACCCGAAATAAGGATGTTGATCCATCCGGCGGAAACAAGTCGGCTGTACCTTTTCAACTTCTGCATCGGCAATGAAGTATCGATCATCCATTCATCATTGAAATGATAATAAACACTGACCTTTTTATAACCCGATTTAATGAAACGTTCGGCCACGGCATCGATTTCATCCCTGTTGTACCCGTAAACAATAATATCATGTTCAGGAAAGATCTGTTTATGCCTCACCATTTCGATCCAGTCAATGTAACCGGTCCACTTGAAGGGGAGGCTCCTGGCCTTCCTGATATGCCCCCCGCGGGGTTCATTGTTCAACTGCCAGCCGTTGTAGGCATCTATGGGGCGTGTATCGATTATCTTTTTTGCCGGATTATCAATGGCCTTTTTTAGTTCTTCTTTTGAGATCTCCTTTACCCTGTCAATCACTTTTGAAAATTTTTTTAATACTTAATTGATAAATAATTAAGTAAGCAATCCTGACTATTTTTTCTTATTTTGATTATCATACCCTCCTGAATAAAACAATACAGCAATTATGATAAAACCTATTCCTGTAAGCACAGGAGGCATAATATCAGCCCTAACACCGAGAAAAATCATCACGACTGCCAGAAGACCCAATAATACTAATAGAATATTTTTAATTCTCATAATCATTCCTTTTTTATTGAAGCATTAAAGAAATCAATCATAAAGGTAACTAAACATTATAAAAAGGGCAGATTATTCAGGATTTCTTATTACCGAAGCCCTTTTTTGCAGTCCGGATCAAAATGCCTCCAGGTGGTTAATGGTGACGCAGCCAGTTTAGGGCTGCCTGGCCTGTACTGAAGACTAAAAGTTATATCCCCGCAGCTCTTCCGGATCACATTCCACTCCCATGGCAAGCACGATCCTGTTTACAAAGTTGAAGTATGAAACGACAAGGGTTGCATCCAAAATGGCATTGTCGGTTAATCCTGCATTTCGCAGATCTTCAATCATTGAATCTTTATGAAAACTTTCGGGCCTGAGGGTAAGCTCCCCCGCAAACCGGCATAGCAGCATCTCATTCTCACTGAGGCCGGCACTTGTAAAATCGGCCGTAAACAATGATATCCTGCCGTCATCTTTCCAGTAATGGTTGAGTGCTTCAGCGTGATGCAGCCGGCAGTAATCACAGCCGTTGCTGACTGAAACAACCACCGCCATCATCTCCCTTTCAGATCTTGTCAGATCTGATCCTGAGAACATAACCTCCAGGTAAAGATCCATATGGCTGACTATACTCTCAGGCCTCAGGCTCTGTATTTTATGCACCTCGGCAAGCTTGCCCCTCCTGGCAGTGATATCATCATAAATCTCTTTCAGTCTGCCTGTTGCCTCTCCGGGCTCTATAACCTTTATCCTTGCCATCTATGTTCGAATTATTTTATACCGGTAAGCCTCTCGTTGATTCTTTTTTTCAGTTCTCTTATTTCCTCTTTTGAAGGCTTAATCCCGCGGCTCAGGCTATAATCGTGGCCTTCTTTTAGTGCATCGTCAAGGAAAAGGCTCTGCTTTTCATACCGTGGGCAGATGTCACACATCATCTTGTGCATCCTTAACTGGAGTTTCTCCTTCCATGAAAGCTTGAAATGCAGTCCTTTTTCAATGATCTCCGTTGCCTTAAGGCAGGAAAGAAAAAGTATATGCATTATTTTTTTGCCCATATCTTTTGTTCTCTTAATCTTACCATTATTACCAAGATCTTAACAGATCAACGTTTTGAATTAATTAGTGAACCAGTTAACCTCTATACAATCCCTCAACTGAAGTTTGGCCCTGTGAATGATCTGCCAGAAATTAGAAGGGGTTATTCCTATTTCCTGACAGATATCTTCACCTTTTTTGTTTTCCATGAACTTGAGCTGTACACATGCGTTCCATTTTTCGGGCAGTTCATCAAGGCATCTTTTAAGAACGGCCCTGAAATCATCATTGTCCAGCAGGTGACTCTCTTCTTCCTGCCACTCCAGGGGACTCCTGCCCGTCTTCCATTTCTCACCTTCATCAAAAAACCCGGAGAGAAACTGTTCTTCCTGTTTTACCGGCTGTTTCACCTTTTTGCGGTAAATATCAATGATTTTATTGTTAAGTATGGCGAAAAGCCATGTTTTCGGGGAGCTGTCACCCTTGAATCCGTCAATTTTTTCCGCTGCAGCCAGGAAAGTATTCTGTACCAGGTCCTTTGCCGTTTCAGGATCAGAGATCTTGTAAAGCGTCCATGAATAGAGCTCTTCGGAAAAAGATTCGACCCATCCGGCAAGGTCTACTTTTTGAAGTTTTTTCACAAAGCAGGAAGTTACTTCAACAATGGTTTACCAGACCAAAATACAAAAAAATCAACAGACACTACCAAATGATTCAGCAGAATCAATATCAGAAAAAATTACAATTGCTATTTCTGTCATGGTTAATTGTTATTTGTTATCAATAATTTTATTGATAGCCGGACTAATCCCTATTCCTGACATACCATCCTTAAAATCCCCCGGGAGGTGAGATATAACAAACTAAAAACGGGAAGTAAGCATTTGCAAAATATAGTAACATATCATCCAGTTATTAATAAAGAATTTACTATTTTTAGACTATCCCCGAGTCAGAACCTCGATGAATTATTTTGATTAAAGGATTTTGTTTGTTTTATGGTGCGAAAATATGAATTATGTCACTCTGCGATTTTTTAAACAAACCAACCAATTTCTATAACTCAAAAACACAATAAATCATGAACCCAACTTTAAAATCACTTCTCGCTTTACTGGCAACTATGCTGTTTGCAATCTCCATAAATGCAAAAGCAGATGATTTTGAAATAATAAAAGGAAGAGTCGTCGATGAACTTTTGAGTTCGGGCGTTAATGACAAAAGCATAACCGAAATTCTCGAAACAGCCAATGATGACGGCAGCTTTCAAGGTATTAATTATGATGATCTCAGCAGAGAAGCTGGATTTCCACACGGTCGTCACACAAATAATCTATTCAGCCTCGCAAGGGCATACAAGACTGAATCATCTGAATATTATAGAGATGATAATGTCAAGGATATTATTATCAGGGGACTTGAATTTTGGGTCGAACATGATTTTGTTGGTGAAAACTGGCACAACAACCAAATTACAACACCAACAAACCTGGTTAACCTTATGCTGGTCATAGGTGATGAATTGCGGGCAGATCTTACTGAACAGGCACAACCTATGATCCGAAGAGCAACCATGGAGCAGATACCGGGAGTAT
>PXAP01000087.1 GCA_003567115.1 Bacteroidota bacterium | reverse complement strand
TGTATTGATGGCTCCGGCCGAAGTGCCGGCAAGACTGAAAAAGCGGATACCACATTTTTCAAGAACCCAGGTGTACCCTGCAAGGGCAATACCAAGAACTCCCCCACCCTCCTGTACCAGGTCAACATACTGATTTCCGGCATGATCTGTAAGATCAGAGTATATCTTGAGGTTTAACCCCTTTTCGCTGATCTGATCAAGAAGCCTCAACATTTCAGGTGTTTCCGTGAATTGCCGCATAATCTGGATTATTGTATTACAGAAGCCCGGTTCACAGACATGGTCCTGTTCGATGCATTATTGCTATGCTATAAATAATGGCAGTAATTACTTACTTACCGGGTTTAATTACAAAAATACCATTTAAGCTAAATGCCGTATAGATATTTGAAAAGTTCATATACCATAAAGGCGGGCCATACCATAGCTTTCAGAAAGCCAAGCACACCTGCCCAGAATGTTGCAGACTGCCCGATAAAATAAACGGCTGCGCCGATAAATCCAAACCCGTAAATAGCATTTGCAGGGCCGGGACTGTTAACTTCTTTTGACATGTCTTAATTTGTATAATGACCCTGAAATTTATAAAAAAATCCCTTAAATACAACCGAATCTATGAAATATGTTTTACACAAACTTCCAAATTATAAAATAATGGTTTTGCTATATAAATCCTTGGCTTGCCGCAAGGTAAAGAATGAGTTACCCGTAAATTGACGGTCAATCAACCTTTGGCCTGTTTACATCCTCTGCTTTAAATCCCAGTATAAAAAGGACAAGGGCTATTATTATACAGGCTCCTGTTGCAATATCATACTGTCCTGTAAGCCGGAATGAAAGGCTGAAAATGAAAGGACCCAGAGCACTGGATATAACCAGCCACCCCATGGAATAACCTGAAATGGCTCCCAGGTGTTTTACACCGAAAAATTTTGGCCAGGTAACTGCTGACAATATACCGAACATGCCCTGCATGATTCCCTTGCCGAATATTAAAATCAACCTAATTACAGGAGAAAAGTCAAGGAAAAGAAGAGCAGACATACTTATAACCATTCCTGCTATCTGCAGTAACAAAAAGTATTTAAGTTTCAGATAATCACTAAGCCAGCTCCCAAAAAAGTGAAAGAATACTGCCACTATTGAGGCAGGTAAAAAAATTGTAATGGCAGCCCGGTGGTCATATCCGTTGACTTCAAAAATAGAGATAACATGGAAGGTAAATGCAGTAATATAAAGTGCCTGAAGAGCGAGTGAGAGGTTAAATATCCAGAAGGAATAGGTTGACCTGGCTTCTTTAAGTGTATATTCTTTTATCAATGGGATGCCGGGATCATCCTTCTTTTGCTTTTTATCTTTTTTTCCATCGGGCAACAGGCCGTATATACCGGGATTGTCCCTGAAAAAGATAAATGCAAACATCACAAAAACAACAGAAACCAAACCCAGGAGTTGCCAGGCACCCTGCCATGTGAAGTTCCGGATCAGCATATCAATTACCTGGGGTGAAAATGAAAATCCGAATGAGATGGTTATCCCCAGTATTGCATTCGCAAAGCCTCTCTTTTCTCCAAACCACTTCATCACCATATTGCGTGAAGCCATTGTAAGAACTCCCTGACCAAAAAACCTGATAGAAAAAAAGCCTGCCGTTAAAAGAAGAAGAATAATTACTGATGGATCGATCAAGGAGAACAAACCTGAAGTAAAAGATGCAATATCAGTTATTCGTGAAAGGTAGATAAGTGTTAACCCCATCAGAAAGCCGGCTGACATAACTACCGGACGGACCCCGTATCTGTCATAAATTTTCCCGGCATAAGGTATGCAGAAACCGCTCAGTATCGTGCCGATCATATACGCCGAACTGAGGTTGACCCTGCTTATTTCCAGAGCGCTGATCAAATGATCGGTGAAAACAGACACACCTATGGTCTGGCCGGGAATGCTCATCAGAATACCCAAAATCCCGGCAAATATTATGATCCAACCATAAAAAAACGGCCATTTTGCCGGGGAGAACGGAATATTTTTAAACCCTCCCTGAAACACCTGCCCCATTATTTTACTCATAAAAATACCTGCAAAAAAACAAAATGAATAATATGTAAACTATTTAAGGTCACTACCCTGTTAAATCCGGAATGACTTTCCAAATCAACTGATATCCCCCTTCCTGCCTTCTGTACAAAGAAGATGCAAAAATACTAAACAGTAGGGGTTTAATTGCTATATATCCGGTTTTTTAAAATATAAAAATTCCAGGAAGGTTATTTATTTTAGACCAGGAGTCAAATCTTACCAGGAATAACAATATCCGGAAACCGGAATAATCAGTCACACCGGATCAAAGTCCCCAGGGTATCAAAAGGACCTGATTGTTTACGACCCTGCGGTTGGATGTAATCGAACCGGCAAAAACGGTAGGACCGGCGAATACAATTATATCACTTTATTATAGTGATATTAAGAAAAAAACAAACGAGGCACAGATTTTAGAGTAAAATATTCTTACTCCCGGCAATACATTTTAAGCATAGATTCGGCCTCAGTTACTCCCATATCCAGTGCTGTTCTCAAATCTTCACAGCCATCTGCCATGTCATTCAGGTTAATTCGTGAAACAGCACGCTGAAGATATGCCCCGGGGTTGTCCGGCTGCAGGGAAATTGATCTGTCGTAGTCGTTTACCGCTTCATCATGAATTCCCATGATGCCTCTGGAAATACCGCGGTTGAAATATGCCATGGCGTGATTACCGTCAAGTTCAATGGCTTTGCTGAATTCCCTGACCGAACCCGGGTAATCCTTGCGCATTGCTTTGGCAGTACCGAGTAAATAGAAAGATTGCGGATTTGTGTCATCCAGATGGATTGATGCAGTTAAATCTTCCATGGCATTGCCCGGATCTCCCCTGCGAAGCCA
This sequence comes from Bacteroidota bacterium, assembly GCA_003567115.1. GTDB lineage: Bacteria > Bacteroidota > Bacteroidia > Bacteroidales > PUMT01 > PXAP01. The sequence goes on along the minus strand of PXAP01000087.1, from coordinate 8,095 downwards.
TACCAATCCGCGATTCAGCCATGCAGCCGGATTTTTTTCGTCAAGTTCCACGGAACGGTCAAAATCATCCATCGCACTATCAAGTTCACCCAGATTTGCCTGCGAACTACCACGGTGAAAATATACCTCGGCATCATCCGGATGATATTCGAGCGCCCGGTTAAGATCTCGCACTGCCCCTTCATAATCACTGATCTGCCCTTTGAAAATACCCCTCTGCTTGTAAAGTCCTCTGTAATCTGCATCCATTTCAATAAGCCTGTCATAATCCTCAATAGCGGCAATGAAGTTATCAAGGCTGGCCATTGTTGCCCCTCTCAGCCTGTATGCCTCAGGGTTTTCAGAATCATACCTGATGGCCATATCATAGTCCGCGACAGCACCTGAAAAATCTTCCTCATTGGCTTTAAGCACACCACGCTGGAACCATGCAGGTGCATATGCAGAATCAGCCTCTATTGCCCCTGAAAAATCTTCAAATGCTCTTTCAATCTGATCAAGCTCCCTGAAAGCTTTCCCCCTGTGGGTGTATGAGGCTGCCAGCTCATATCCCATTTCTATTGATTGTGTGAAATCACCGGCCGATTCAGCATACAGACCCTGTACTGACCGGGAAACTCCCCGGCAGAACCAGGCAGGAGCGTAATTGTTGTCCAATTCTATTATTTCTGAGAAAAGCATAATCGCTTCGGAGTCATTTCCAAGAAAGGTCTCGTTAAGAGCCTGTTCAAAGCGGGCTTCAATAAAACTCCCCCTGAGCATCACAGCCCTGGAAAAATATTTGCCTGCTTTATCATATAATTCTTCCTGCTTGTATTCAAGACCCTTGTTGTAATAATATCCGGCCAGGGAAATTCCCGCAAACCAAAAAAATACAAAAAGCAATGCAATTATAACCGCAATGATCAGATTTTTATTCATAAAGCTGTTAATTAAATACCTGTTAACCAATGTGACCAAAATAAATAATGTTTCTTTCAGCAGCAACAAAAACAGGATAAAAGATTTCCAATTATATTAACAGATACGGTAAGAAAACCTATATGTTCTGAAATTACCTTTAAGCTCAGAGTTTTTTTTTACATTTACCCTGTAAGTCAGAAACAGGCTGAGGAGGTGTTTACATAAAATTATTTCATCTTGCCTGCGCGGAATTTAAGATGGAAAAAATTTGACTTCGTCGATTTTCCATGTTATACTCAATGCCTTGTTGAGTATTTTCAATATGGGAAATTCATGTTCTTTTTAACTTCCGGTTCCGGCGAAAGCCTTTAAAAAGAGAACTTACAGGTATAAAAAATATTTACTCATTAAAATTACAATATGAAAAAAAAAACGGCCGTCCTTTTTGGTGCAACCGGCCTCACCGGCTCCCACGTTCTGCAACAACTCATTAAGGATGAAAGGTATAATAGAATTAAGATATTTGCCAGATCAGATTTACCGGTAAAAAATGATAAAGCAAAAATAATTAAAACGTCCCTGGAAGATCTCCATAAGTATGAAAATGAGATAACCGGTCATGAAGTTTTTTGCTGCCTGGGTACAACTATTAAAAAGGCCGGAACCAGAGATAATTTCAAAAAGGTGGACCTTGAATTTCCTGCCAAAATAGCAGAAATAGCCAGCAGAAACGAAATTCCAGGTTTTCTTATGATTTCATCAATAGGTGCTGATATACAGAGTTCAAACTTCTATCTTAAAACCAAAGGTGAAGCAGAAAAAGCAGTACAGGAGTTCAGCTTTAAAAAAGTGGTTATCCTCAGACCTTCGATGCTTATGGGTAAACGGAACGAGTTCAGATTTGCAGAAGAAGTTGGCAAGGTTATTATAAGACCCTTTATTTTTCTAATGAGAGGCAGATTAAGAAAATACAGGCCTGTTGATGCAGAAAGAGTAGCCACGGCGATGATAAAGTTAGCCAATATTGACACAGATAAAAATATTTTTGAGTCACACGAGATTGTAAATCTAACTTTAACTGAACAATAAACCCCTTGGTTATCAACACTAATATAATGTTCAAGGTATTGCAATAATCAACTCTCCGTTAAGTAACAACTGAACTGGTTCCAATAATCCTGAAACATGACCGTTCTTTTTTATATAATCATTAATTTTTGGAGTGCTGCAGCGAATTTATCATATCTTTCTTTTTAACCCTGATCTGAAACATGAACTGGATTTATATTTGCCCGCGTTCCGATTGAAGGTTATCATATACATATTAACTTGATACTGCTTAATCTGAATACCTGTATGGATGAAAGAACAGATTTTTTGAAACTTGCTGAAGAAAGGCAGAGCGACAGAAAATATCATGACAAACCCGTTGAGGAGGAAAAGCTTGCCAGATGTTTGGAGGCTGCCCGCCTGGCTCCTTCAGCATGTAATGCACAACCATGGAAATTCATAGTGGTTAACGATGCCGATCTGAAAAATGCCATAGCAGAACAAACCACAGGAAAACTTGTCCCTATAAATCACTTCACAAAACAGGCTCCCGTGCATGTTGTAATAGTTATGGAAAAGCCGAATATTACCTCCGGGTTCGGAGAGATTGTAAAAGATAAAAAATACACCCTTATGGATGTGGGCATAGCAGCATCCCACTTTTGTCTTCAGGCTGAAGCCGAAAAACTGGGAACCTGTATGATAGGGTGGTTCGATGAAAAAAAGGTCAGGGAAATGCTGAAAATTCCGAAAAACAAGAGGCCTATGCTCATAATTACTCTTGGTTACCCGGCAGGCCGGAAAAGGAAAAAGATCAGAAAAAAACCTGAGGATATAATATGTTATAACAGCTATAAAAAATGAACTGCCCCAGGGCAAAGCCCCGAAATATCATTTGGTATTTGTTCTTTCCGACCCGGAGGACCGGGGAATAGAATCAGCAGAACTGATAAGATCGGCAAAGCTGATTGAACCACTTTAAGAAAAAAGCAGTTTTTCAGGCTAAATAATTATAAATTTGCATAGCGATATCAGTAAAACCACACTATACGTTTAATTTATAAAATATTCAAATTAATTAATTCATATTAAAAACACTTAAAAATGAAAAACATACTATTATTGATACTTTCAGTGGCATTACTGGCAGCGGGCAGTTGCCAGGATCCCGGTTTAACAGATAACCCGTTACTGGCTGAATTCAATACTCCGTTTAACGCTCCTCCTTTCGATAAAATTGATGACGAGCATTTTTTGCCCGCTGTTAAGGAAGCTATAAGAGTTCATAAACTGGAAATAGAAGAAATAGTAAATAATCCGGAACCGCCTACTTTTGAAAACACCATAGTGGTATATGATAATGCCGGTGAATTGCTGAGCAGGGTTAATGCTGTTTTCGGCGGACTAAGGGGGGCCGAGACAAATCCCCGTCTGCAGGAAATTGCAAGGGAGACCACACCCATGCTTTCTGCACACAGCAACGAGATAAGCATGAACCCTGATCTTTTCGAACGGATACAACATGTGTATGAGCAGAGAAATAATATCGGACTTAACCCTGAGCAGCTAAAAGTGGTGGAAATGTATTACCGTGATTTTGAAAGAAACGGGGCTGCTCTTGCCGAAGAAAGTCAGGATGAGCTCAGAAGGCTCAGGGAAAGAATGTCGATGATATCTTTGGAGCTAAGCGACAACCGGCTTGCAGAAACAAATGATTTTCAAATGATCCTGGAAAATGAGGAAGATCTGGCCGGACTCCCTCAGTCAGTTATATCAGCTGCTGCAGAAGCTGCAGAGCGTGAAGGGCATGAAGGTAAATGGATGATCACCCTGCACAAGCCCAGCTGGATCCCCTTCTTGCAATACTCCGAAAGAAGAGATCTCAGGGAAAAAATTTATACCGCATGGTTTATGCAGGGCAACAATAACAATGAGAATGACAACAAGGATCTTTTCGCAGAGCTTATGCAGCTCAGACTGGAAATGGCAAAGCTACTGGGCTTCAACAACTATGCCGAATACTTCACTGATATCCAGATGGCTCAGAATCCTCAAAATGTCTATGATTTTCTTTACCAGGTCTGGGAACCTGCTCTTAACCGGGCAAACAGGGAGCGTGACCAGATGCAGGCAATTATCGACAGGGAAGGTGGTGATTTTAAGCTTGAATCATGGGACTGGTGGTTCTATGCCGAGAAATTGCGCCAGGAGCTTTATGAACTTGATGACGAGGAAGTGAATCCTTATTTTACAATTGAAAATGTAAAGAAGGGAAATTTCCTGCTGGCCAACAAACTGTTTGGCCTGACTTTCGAGCCACGTCCCGAGGTACCGGTATACCATGAAGAAGTTGAGGCATATGAAGTTTTTGACAGGGACGGCAGCCACCTGGGAATTCTTTACATAGATCCTCACCCGCGTCCGGGCAAAAGAGGAGGCGCATGGTGCGGTACCTACCGGACAGGCTCATGGGATAACGGAGAAAGGATATCCCCTATCGTTACGATTGTTATGAACTTCAGCAGACCCACCGGCGGAAAACCTGCAATGCTTAGCTGGGATGAGACAACCACCTATTTTCATGAATTCGGCCATGCCCTGCACAATTTCTTTGCAAAAGGCCAATACAGAAGAACAAGCCGCAGCGTACCAAGAGACTTCGTTGAACTGCCCTCACAGATACTGGAAAACTGGGCGGGTGAGCCTGAATTGCTGAAATTGTACGCACTGCATTATGAAACAGGTGAACCGATACCTGAAGAACTTATAAGCCGCCTGCGAAAGGCAGAACACTTTAACCAGGGTTTCATGAATGTTGAATATCTGGCTTCCGCATTCCTGGATATGGACTGGCACACTGCCGAATATGGCGAAACAATAGATGTTAACAGCTTTGAACAGGAATCAATGAAGAGAATAGGGATGCCTGATGAGATAATCCCCCGGTGGCGAACTACCTATTTCGGACATATTTTCGGAACAGGATACGCTGCCGGATATTATGTTTACCGCTGGGCAGGTGTTCTTGATGCCGATGCTTTCATGGCATTCAAAGAATCCGGTGACCTTTTCAACCAGGACCTGGCTGAGAGATTCAGAAAGTACATTCTGGCGGGAAACAATCTTTGGGAAGGAATGGAGGCTTATGTAAAATTCCGCGGCCATGAGCCTTCTATTGAACCTTTTCTTATCCAAAAAGGTTTAATGGAATAAAACGTATTTATTCCCTGATTTGCAGATAACTTTTTTCCCGGAATTAAATTGTAAGTCCGGTATAAAAAAGTAATTTGTTGTGAATACAGGAAATGGCATTTTTTGGGATTTTGAAATCAATGCATTAGAGTTTGTAATTATTAACAATTTTGGGAATCATTTCTTTTTAAACTGAACTTAATTGTAATATTGCATTTTCTGGTTCCGGAGATACCTATTATCATTTAAGCAATGAATAATAAATTCAATAAATTATTGAATAAAGAAGATTTTTCAGATGAAGAACTGCTCAGACTTCTCTCTGCAGAGGGAGAGGAGCGAAATATGCTTTATAAAAAGGGTGCCCGGATTAAGGCAGATTATGTGGGCAGAAAAGTTTATTACAGGGGGCTGGTGGAGTTCTCCAATATCTGTGGCAAGAATTGTAATTATTGCGGAATACGAAGAGATAATAAAAACATCAGGCGCTACACCCTGACCGATAAGGAAATACTTGATGCAGTAAGATTTGCATATGAAAACAAATACGCATCTGTGGTATTGCAATCGGGAGAAGTGGAAAGTAAAGGTTTTACCAGCCGGATCGAAAAACTTCTCAGGGAAATAAAACATATAAGCAACAATGAACTTGGTGTAACCCTATCTCTGGGTGAACAGACCAGGGATGTTTACCGGCGCTGGTTCGATGCCGGTGCCCACCGCTACCTGCTTAGGATAGAAACATCAGATCCCGAGCTTTTCAAAAAAATCCATCCCGGCGACAGCAGGCATGATTTCCGGAGAAGGCTTGAATGCCTGCAATCAATTAAAGATATAGGGTACCAGACAGGAACAGGTATAATGGTGGGGCTTCCTTTTCAGAAGCCGGAAGATATTGCCGGTGATATATTGTTTATGAGAGATTTTGATATAGATATGATCGGGCTGGGACCATATATAGAACACAGGGACACTCCCATGTTCCGGTATCGCAAATTACTTCTTCCGCCGGAAGAGCGTTTTCACCTTACTCTGAAAACAATCGCCCTGCTGAGGATTATTATGAAAGACATTAATATAGCTGCAGCCACGGCAATGCAGGCAATTGACCCCCTGGGGAGGGAAAAGGCACTGATGGCGGGGGCAAATGTAATAATGCCTAATATCACACCGGGTAAATACAGGGACAGCTATAAGCTGTACGAAAATAAGCCCTGCACCGATGAGGAAGCAGAAGATTGCAACAGTTGCCTTGAAGCCAGGATCCATATGGCCGGAGACGAAATAGGCTATGGCGAATGGGGCGATTCTAAGCATTATATCAAAAGACAATATAATGAAAAACAGGGTTGACACCCGGAAATATTTTTCAGTTCATCATAAAAGCCCGGGTCCTTTGGACATAGTCCTGTCCCGGCAGGAATTTGGCCGGAAGGCATATTTGATAAAAAATATTACTTAAAAACCAGCAAGTTAGTCAAAGTGGTTTATGATAATTCCCTGATAATTGGAAATACAATCCTGTTTAAATTAACCAGAAAAGACGTTATATAATAAGTTTAATATTTAAATCCGTTACCATGCTAAAAAAATTCCTGGCTCTCAGTTTATTATTTGCTTGTTTTCAATTAAATGCGCAGGTTAAGATTGATTATTATCTTCCTGAAACAAATTATGATAACAACATCCCTTCACCGGAAGAATACCTGGGATACCAGATTGGTGAATGGCATATCAACCACACTCACCTGTCCGGCTATATGCAGCTTATTGCCAGTAAATCAGACAGGGCAGTGATATATGAGTATGCCCGTTCATACCAGCACAGGCCTTTGGTTCATCTTGTGATAACATCAGAGAAAAATCATCAAAACCTTGAGGAAATAAGAAAAAACCATCTTGCTCTTACCGATCCGTCAATATCTGGTGATATGGATATAAGCAATATGCCTGCGGTTATATTCCTGGGGTACGGGGTACACGGAAATGAGCCAAGTGCCCATAATGCTGCGCCACTTGTTGCATATTATCTTGCAGCAGGAGAAAGTGACAAGGTGAAAAATATTCTCGAAAATCTTGTAATAATAATCGATCCATCGCTTAACCCGGACGGACAGGACAGTTTTGCCAGCTGGGCGAACAGGCATAAAAGCCACACCCTCAACCCCGACCCCAACAATATTGAATTCAGGGAAGTATGGCCCGGGTCAAGAACCAATCACTACTGGTTTGACCTTAACAGGGACTGGCTGCCTGTACAGCATCCGGAAAGTTACGGGCGGATAAAGGCTTATCATGAGTGGATGCCCAACATAAACACCGACCACCATGAGTTTGGCTCAAACAACACTTTTTTCTTTCAGCCCGGTGTACCGGAGAGAGTTAATCCGCGAACCCCTCAGCGAACCGATGACCTTACACTTGAAGTGGCAAAATACCATGCCGCAGCATTCGATCAGATCGGACAGCTATATTATCTTCAGCAGGGTTTCGATGACTTTTATTACGGAAAAGGCTCCTCTTACCCTGATGTCCACGGATGTATAGGAATTTTGTTTGAGCAGGCATCAACAAGAGGCCACCGGCGTGAAACAATTCACGGTATCATGGATTTTGCAGAAACCATCAAAAACCAGGTAGTAGTTTCACTCTCGACAATAGAAGCAGGACTGAATATGAGGGAAACCCTTCTTGACCATCTGCGCTGGTTCTATACCTCGGCTATGGAGGAAGCTTCCGCTGAAGCCTTTCAGGCCTGGATATTCGGCGATCCCCGGGATCATGGAAAAAATTACCATCTGCTTGACATATTGAATACACATCAGATACAGGTTTACGAAATCACCCAGAGCACCGAAATTGAGGGTACAACCTTCTCCCCGGGCAGTGCCTGGCTGGTACCGGTTCAGCAACCGCAATACAGGCTGTTAATGTCAATTTTTGAGAAGGT
>PXAP01000050.1 GCA_003567115.1 Bacteroidota bacterium | reverse complement strand
ATCCGGTTGGTTACACCCGGTATCATATCACCGCCTTCGGGGAAAAATGCAATGTCAAAATCGTCAGCCAATCTGGAAATCTCCCTGTTAAACCTTCTGTTTTCACGGGCATCTGAAGTTGGTATGATATCTTCATATGCCGGATTATTAATGTAAAAATAACGGGTGAAATAATACTCCTCCCCAAAATTTTTCATCCAGTCAGTATAGGCACGAATAAAATAATTACCGTCAGGAATTGTTGGCGGCAGACTGATGTTTCCTTCCGCAACCCCGTTCTCAGCCAATAATATCTGCTTTGCCATCAAAACTCCCCTGGAATCTGTCATTTCAATATTTATGCTGGTTTTGGATGTATCGGGAAGATGTGTGACAGAATTCAAAAGATATGCGCTAAACCAGATTCCGTCACCGGCATTATACTGGTTCTTGTTAAAATGCAGATGCAACTTATGAGAAGCAGTATGAAGAGTATATTGATGAAGTTTTTGGTCTGGTCCCTGATTGATTAATTTATAATCATCTGTTAAGCCTGTAACAGCAAACAATGGCATTAACAGAATTGTAATAAAAAAAATTACAGATTTCATAATTCAAAGTATTATGTTAATTTTTAATACGCTGGCATCATGCTAGCACGACTGCTTTCTTTGTTAATTAATTAAAAGGCAGGTAAAATGTATATATCTAACAATATTTTCTCTCACAACTTGAAGTAATTATGCTATATTATAAGACCGCCCGTTTATGAAATTCCCTATCACAATAATAACATTTTATTATATTAAATTATCTTAATAAAGATTAATAAAAATTAAATCCCGGATATATCAGAAAAAAAATATAACCAGCTGCAACCCTTGGTTATATTTTTGCATCTTGTAATTAAAGGACCGGAATTAAAATTTAAAGTTATTATATTCGTTAATTTATCATAAAAATGTTTACTTTGGTAATAAAGTAAAAAGCGGATAAATTGACGGATAATATAACCGATATTATTGCCGGCTGCATTGCAGAAAAAAGAAAGAGCCAGGAAGAGCTGTATAACATTTTATCGCCCGGAATGTATGCAGTATGTCTTCAATATGCTTCAGATGCCGATGAGGCCTGTGACTTTTTGCAGGAAGGTTTTATAAAGGTTTTTGAAAACATAAAAAATTACCGGAACGAGGGTTCTTTTGAAGGATGGGTAAGAAGAATTATGGTGAATACAGCCCTGCAAATTCTCAGAAAGAAAAAGCAAATGTATGTTATAAACACCGAAATAAAGGAAAATACACACTATGATATACCAGATGTCAAATTTGAGCGGGAAGAAGAAGAACTTATCAGGATGATACAGAAATTGCCGGTTAACCAGCGCATGATTTTCAATCTTTACGCTATCGAAGGTTTTAATCATACGGAAATAGCAAAGATGACCGGAATTCCTGAAAATACATCAAAATCACACCTGCACCGCGCCAGAATTGCATTAAAAGGTATGGTAAAGAACAGTTATCAGAAAGAGGCCAGGAAAATAAGGAAAAATGGTTGAAAAGAAACAACATATTGATACATTTTTCAGAAAACGGTTATCATATCATGAATCTGCACCACCTCCGGAGGTATGGAGAAAAATAAATGCCCGTCTTTCAGAAAGGAAAAGGTCGGGCACAATAAATTTTGTTATCAGAATTGCAGCAGCAGTTATTATATTATTGGGGCTTGGCGGGGGTCTTATCCACATTTTCAGACAGGACACCATTAGGGACAACTACCTGCCACCCGACAAAATGGTAATAAGTCCGATACCTGAAACGGCTGACATGCCTGCCCCCGGCCACCCCCCCTTAATAACTGACATGGAACCAGTCACAGATATCAAGGAAATCATTTATGAGGATCCTTATATTGTGACTGAAAAAAGAGAGTCAATACCGGATTTGAAACCCGGAATATTTTTAACAAAGGAGAAAATTGCAGACTTCATACTCTCCGAACCTGCCCCCTCAATAACTCCCGGCGAAATTCCTTATGTAAAACCGGTAATGAATTTAAAGGAAGCATCAGAAAGACATTCACCGGCTTATTCCGAAACAGATCGGACCGGTCACGAACCAAAACGGAGATGGACCGCCAGCATAATGGTTGCGCCAAATTACTCCTACCGTACATTATCGGAAAAGTATAACTGGAATACCAACACCTCCAGGTATAATAACTTTGAATCGGGACTTTTTGGTTTTTCCGGAAGTATAGCTATCCGCTATATAATAAACGACAGACTTTCTTTGCAATCAGGAATGACCCTGGTAAAGTCGGGTCAAAGCATCCCGGATGTACAGGTCATTCGTAATCCTTCACACGTAGCAGCACTGCGAAACGCAGGAAAGGGAACAATCCCGGCAAATATCCAGCCTGTAGACAACTCTCTTGGAATTATTTATTCATCCGAAGCATCGTTATACCTGACAGATAATCAAACCCGGATACTTGAGAATTTTACAGACTCTATTCCAGTCTCTCTTAAACAGGGATATTTCCATGACCGGGGCACTATGGCACAGGGTTTATATTACCTGCAGGCCCCTGTTTTGTTTAGTTACCGGTTAATAAGCGGTAACACCGATCTTGTGGTCAGCGGAGGATTGGGAGTAAATTACCTGGTAGGGAACAAAGTGATGCTGAAATACCGGGAAGAAAGAATCAATATAGGACAGACCGGAAATATCAATAGCTTTGCTATTAGCGGGATAATTGCCATGGGACTTGAACGTGAAATAAGCAACAATATATATCTTAAATTTGAACCCAGATACAGCCATTTTATAACCCCTGCAAACAAAGAGGGAAGCTTCTTTTCCCGTCCTTATTCCTTGTCCTTTTTCAGCGGACTTTCTTACAGGTTCTGATTTTCTGTTTTATTACCCCCGACCCTGTATTAATTATTATTTTATTTTCGTTATTTTTGTGACTTTTGTCGACGTTTTGAGTTTTTTACCCCATAACGTTGATGTTCTGGAAAAATGCATAAAAATGAATTATCAATATCCTGATATCCGGATTTTTAATATTATGTTGAACCCTGAAAAAATAATGCGGTGTGTTTACAAATAATAAGATCAAAAGTTTTTTAATCAGTTATATTTGGCGACCTGTTTCCCTGTTATCTTTTATTATAATAATGGGTGCCGTTATTCAACTTTTCAGTTTTTTCAGGACAGAAACCGTCCATTCAAATATTGACGGTTTTGAAAAAAACTATGCCATTTATGCACTTGAAATTCCCGAAAAACTTGAATTTGCAGGGGAACCCGTCCCGATGGAAAATTTTGATGTATGGGAAAGCTTTGACAGGGAGATCCTTGTAAACACATACTGGCAATCACAGACATTGCTTTTTATTAAACGTGCCAGCCGCTATTTTCCGGTAATTGAACCTATTCTGGAAGAGTATAAAATACCTGATGATTTCAAGTACCTGGCTCTTGCCGAAAGCGGAATGACAAATGCCATTTCTCCGGCAGGTGCTGTGGGATACTGGCAATTTTTAAGGGGAACAGCCAGAGATTACGGACTGGAGGTTAATCAGGAGGTCGATGAAAGATACCATCTTGAGAAATCTACTGTGGCAGCATGCAGATTCCTTATCGAATCGTATACTAATTATGAAAGCTGGACCATGGCTGCAGCCAGTTACAACGCAGGAAGAAGAGGTATGGATAATCAGATAAGTATCCAGAAGGAAAACAACTATTATGATCTTCTGTTAAATGAAGAAACCCAGCGATATATCTTCAGAATACTCGCCATAAAGACAATCCTTGAGAATCCTGCTGCTTACGGTTTCCATGTCCGGGAAAAAGATATGTATCCAACCATAGAATGGTTTGAAGTACCGGTAGATTCAACGGTTAATGATTTTGCCGGTTTTGCAAAGGAATTCAATACCAACTACAAAATGCTGAAATACCTTAACCCCTGGTTACGCCGGCCATACCTGGCAAACCAACGCGGAAACACCTATTACATTCGCCTGCCTGCAGAAAATGCCCGGATCAGGTCAGAATATTTTGAATAAGGGAGGACCGGGCAGGAAATTTCTGACCAGTTTGATATACCTTGATTATTATCAAATAAATAAGCATACCTGGAATTGAAAAAATCAGAAATATACAGCAAAAAGCAGGGATCAGGATGCATTGAGGTTCTGGGTGCCAGGGTTCATAATCTTAAAAACGTTGAAATAAACATACCCAGGAATAATCTGGTCGTAATTACCGGATTAAGCGGCAGCGGTAAATCATCTCTGGCCTTTGATACAATATATGCAGAAGGCCAGAGAAGGTACATGGAAACTATGTCTGCTTATGCGAGACAATTCCTGGGTAATATGGAAAGGCCGGATGTGGATAAGATCTCAGGTCTGAGTCCGGTTATTGCAATTGATCAGAAAACAAGAAGCAATAATCCCCGTTCAACCGTCGGCACTATTACTGAAATCTATGATTTCCTCCGGCTTCTTTATGCGCGGGCAGCCATTGCCTATTCATCAGAAACCGGAGAAAAAATGGTCAGGTATACTGATCAGCAGATTATTAAGCTGATAATTGAAAAATACAATAACAAAAAAACCATTGTTCTTGCGCCGGTGGTTAAAGGCCGGAAAGGCCATTACAAAGAATTGTTCGAACAGATACGGAAAAAAGGGTTTTTATATGCCAGAGTCGACGGGGAGATCCGGGAAATAAGACCTGGCTACCGCCTTGACAGGTACAAAACCCACAACATTGAAATAGTAATCGACAAACTTGTAGTTACCGGCAGGGATGAGAAACGTCTTGGTGAGACTATACAAACAGCCATGATCCATGGAAAGGATATTGTAATGATCCTTGATATGGAAAGCAATGAAACAAGGTATTTCAGCAAACAACTTATGTGCCCGTCCACCGGTATATCCTATAATGAGCCTGCTCCCCACAGTTTCTCATTCAACTCCCCCCGGGGAGCCTGTAAAAAATGCAGCGGCCTGGGCAGCGTGACTGAGATGGACCTGGCAAAAATAATCCCAAATCCCGGGATCTCTATAAGGAGAGGAGGAATAGAACCTCTGGGGCCATATAAAAACTCTCTTATATTCTGGCAGCTGGAAGCAATTGCGGCCAAATATCAGTTCAGTTTGAACACTCCCATGGGTGAGATTCCCGAAACTGCTATAAACACAATACTTTACGGATCAGAGGAATCTTTCAAATTATTGCATTCTCCACTGGGTTCATCATCAAACTATTTCATGAGTTTTGACGGTGTGATAAATTATATTGCCAATCTTCAGGCTAACGGCAATAATAATGCGGAAAAAAAATGGGTTGAACAGTATCTTAAAACAATACCATGTCCTGCCTGTAAAGGCACAAGATTGCAGAAAGAAGCCCTGTATTTTATAATAAACGGGAAAAACATCGCCCAGCTTGCTGAAATGGACCTGGAACTTTTGGACAAATGGTTTTCTACACTTGAAAATTATCTTACCGGTAAGCAAAAGCAAATTGCCACGGAGATAATAAAGGAGATACGAACACGGTTAAGTTTTCTGCTTAAGGTAGGATTGAATTACCTTTCACTGAACCGCGGTTCAAAAAGCTTATCAGGCGGCGAAAGCCAGCGCATTCGCCTGGCTACCCAGATCGGATCGCAACTGGTAAATGTACTTTATATTCTTGATGAACCAAGCATAGGCCTTCACCTTAAAGATAACCGTAAACTGATCGATTCTCTGAAACAATTGCGCGATAAAGGCAACTCCATAATAGTGGTTGAACATGACAGGGACATGATACAATCGGCTGATTATGTAATTGACATGGGACCAGGGGCAGGAATGAATGGTGGAGAGATAGCGGCCAGTGGCACACCAGATCAGATAGCCTTATCCAATACTCTGACTGGATCTTATCTTTCCGGCCGCAGGGAAATTGAATTACCGGCTAAACGCCGTGAAGGGAACGCTCTATTCATTAAACTAAGGGGTGCAGCCGGAAACAACCTGAAAAATATAGATGTTGACCTCCCCCTTGGCAAATTTATTTGTATCACAGGTGTCTCAGGAAGCGGGAAATCAAGTCTTATTAAAGAAACCCTGCAACCTATTTTAAGTATGCATTTCTACCGGTCGCTTACAAAACCCTTGTATTACAGCAGTATAGAGGGTATAAATAATACCGACAAAATAATTGAAGTGAACCAGTCCCCCATAGGACGCACGCCCAGATCCAATCCTGCAACCTACACCGGTGTTTTTTCTGATATCAGGAAACTATTTGAACAAACACCCGAATCCAAAATAAGAGCATATAAAGCCGGTCGCTTCTCCTTCAATGTCAGGGGTGGCAGGTGCGAAACCTGCAAAGGTGCGGGAGTTCAGACAATTGAAATGAATTTTCTGCCCGATGTATATGTATTATGTAAAGATTGCAATGGAAAACGATATAACAGGGAAACCCTGGAGGTTAAATATAAAGGGAAGTCTATCGGTGATGTTCTGGATATGACCATTAACCAGTCTGCCGTTTTTTTTGAAAAAATACCGGCAATTTCCCGTAAATTAAAAACCATGCAAAAAGTTGGAATGGGCTATGTGAAACTTGGTCAGGCATCTACCACTCTGTCAGGTGGAGAATCACAAAGGGTTAAGCTTGCAACTGAACTGGCAAAGAAAGACACGGGAAAAACTTTGTATGTTCTTGATGAACCTACCACCGGACTTCATTTTGAAGATATAAAGGTTTTACTCCGGGTTCTCAATTCTCTTGTAGATAAAGGAAACACCGTAATTGTCATAGAGCACAATATGGATGTTATCAAAGTGGCTGATCATATTATAGATCTGGGGCCCCACGGTGGAAATCAAGGCGGTAAGATACTTGCCTCAGGCAAACCCGAAGAAGTTGCACAAAACCCTGAAAGCTACACGGGCAGATATCTGAATAAATTATTAAATTGCGGGCATAAAATGGCGGACATAACATAATAATTATTTTTCATCATGACTCCAGAAGAAGAAGAAAAAATAAAACATGCATTTAAAGAAAAAGACTGGAATGAGATCAAAACATTTGATTCATGGGCAGTACTAAAAGTTGTTGCTGAATTTGTCGAAGGGTTCGAAAAAATGAGCAGAATAGGACCCTGCGTCTCAATATTCGGTTCATCAAGAACAAAGGAGGGCAGCAAATATTTCAAACTGGCAGAAGAAATTGCATTTAAACTGACTCAATCGGGTTTTGGAGTGATTACCGGGGGCGGACCCGGCGTTATGGAAGCAGCTAATATGGGCGCCAGCAGAGGCGGAGGGCGCTCTGTAGGTCTGAATATTGATCTGCCGCATGAACAGGGAGCAAATAAATTCATAGATTCTGATAAGCTGATAACTTTCAATCATTTTTTTGTCCGGAAGGTAATGTTCGTTAAATATGCCCAGGGATTTATTGTTCTGCCCGGGGGATTTGGCACCTTCGATGAATTCTTTGAAGCAATCACCCTTATCCAGACAAAGAAAATAGAAAAATTCCCCCTGATCCTGGTAGGAAAAAGCTACTGGAAGGGGTTGATAGAATGGATCCAAAATGTTATGATGACCGAGCAGAGTAACATAAGTGCCGAAGATATGGAATTATTCTCACTGGTTGATTCAGCAGATGAGGCCGTGGAAAATATTAACAGCTTTTATTCCAAATACCTGCTCAGCCCGAATTTTTAATGACATCGGAAACTACCTGCAATCATACAGCAGGGATAACCGGTAAATTATAAACCGGCAAATTTTGCTTGCTCCCGGGGTGATATGAAATTTGCACGAAACCTTTTGCCACGGACTCAGGAATGGCAAATTTCAAAGATCTTTAACCCCGGCAGCAAGTCCCCCAAAGCAAGAAAAAAACCAATCCGACTGTTATAATGTTGATAATTTGTTAATATTTGATTCTAAGGGAATTAAAAACTATTATTATTTTTTCTGAAATTTATAAAATTAATTTCTAATGGTGACCGATATACCTTAATATACATTCACTGCAGATATGATGAAATATATCATCCTGGGAATAATATTAAATACAGCACTCATAATCAGCATCTTCACCAGTCAGGATGTATCTCTGCAAATAAAGGCTCCCTCAGCAACTGACGCCGGAAGCACAGTGAATGTGGAAATTGAACTGCACAAAGCTTCAATTACCGGATTTGCACGTTTTCAGCAGGAGTTGCCTTACGGAGTGACTGCATCTCCTGTTTATCCGGCAAACATGGATTTCTCTTTCGAGGATAATACCGTTAAAATGATATGGCTTGACCTTCCCGGTGAAGAGTTAATTACAATACATTACCAGATTCATATCCATGAACGGCTTAAAGGTAATATTAATCTTGACGGAACCTTCAGCTATATTGAAAACAACCAGCGAAAATCGGCCGAAGCATCCGGTGTAATGCTGGCCGTAAATCCCTCGCCCGGTATGGATGAAAGGCTTATTGTGGATGTCAGTGAATCCGGCAGAAGTTTACTGTATCCTGAATCTCCAATTGATAATACCGGCAATGTTATTGCGATAAGGCAGGAACCGGTACCCGATGATGATCTCGGCTTTATTATCAACACCCTTATAAACAAAGGAGATAAGAACCACTTTGCAAAAATTGAAGACAGAATACCTGAAGGCTTTATGGCCATTGAAATGGAGAGTCAGGATGGTATTTTCACATTTTCTGATCAAAAAGCAAGAATAATCTGGAATAATCTCCCCCTTGAAAGCAGTTTTATAGTTTCATACCGTCTTATTCCTGAAAAATATACTGATGCCATACCCCAACTTGACGGGGAATTTTCATTTATCCACAATAATATCACAACAACACGTGAAATAGTGCAAAAAAGTGTGGATATCAAATCATTGACGGAAAATGAAAAAGAGCTGCTTATAGCTTCCGTCACAAGCCAAACAGCAGGCCCGTTAACGGTTGAAAGTCCAACCCTGCCGTCACCGGCCGGAGAAAGGCGACCTCCTGTCAGGCCCGGATTGGAAATAAGCCATCCCCTGGAAGCTGAATCGGGCGTATATTACAGGGTGCAGTTAGCCGCCGGGCACCGGCCCGTTGATATTGAGAATTACTTCAAACGACTCAATATAACCGCTGACGTACGTACAGAAATACATGAGGGCTGGATAAAATATTCAACAGGTTCCTTCTATGATTATAAGACAGCCAGAGACAACAGGGTAAATATCTGGAATACAACACCTATTGACGATGCATTCGTGTCAGCTTATAACGACGGATTAAGAATAACCGTTCAGGAAGCTCTTGTGATTGCAAATCATCAATGGTACAGGTAATTACTTGTTCAGGCATATTCAGCTTAAGGTGAACGTTTGACTGCCGTTATTTATAAAGTAACATATCCGGGGTTTTATCGTAGTTAAAAATAGCGCATTTTTAGTAATATCATGAGACACCTGAATTATATACTGTTAATATTTATACTGACTATTCTTTCACAAACAACTATTTACGGGCAGACTGAGGAGGAGGATGATGAATTTGAACGTATGCTGCGTGAAGAAGTAGAGGTGGAAGATCCTGTTTATAAACCGGTTGTGGCTTTCGGGATAGGTGCATTCAACTTTATGGGTGATGTAAACGACTTTTACAGTGGTTTTTTGGGTGTGCAACCTGGCTTTAAGGTTAATGTATCCAATTTTGTTGACAGGCGAAGAAATTACAGGCTTAATTTTTTCATGCTTTACGGAAATCTTTCGGGTAATGAAAGATCATACACCGATCTCGGCAGAAACCTGAACTTCAAATCTGAAATAATAAACTTCGGACTTAATCTGGAGTATACTTTTAATCATATTTTCCGGCCGGACAGGTGGATTGCCCCTTTCGTTTCGGTAGGGGCCGAATCATTTCAGTTTAACTCAAAGGCCGATCTGTATGATTCCCAAGGGCTCCCATACAACTATTGGTCTGACGGTACCATCAGGGATATTCCGGAAAATTCGCCCAATGCTCATGAAAGTGTTCTGATACAGCGCAACTATGTTTATGAAACCGACCTACGCAGCGCCAACCTCTACGGATTGGGCGAATATCCGCAAATAGCCTTTGCTGTTCCGGTAAATTACGGATTGGATTTCAGGATTTCTGACAGAGTAAATATGAGAGTGGGAAGTTCCATGCATTTTACCTTTACTGATCTGATAGACAATATCAGTTCAAAAGGCAGCCGTATTACGGGAAATAAGAGGAATGACCGCTTTTCCTATTCGTATGTTACCTTCCACCTTGATCTTTTCTCAGATCCGGAAACAATCGTGGTGGAACGCCTTTATGCTGATGTCGAATTTGATTATACGCTTATAGAGGATACGGATGGTGACGGCGTTTTTGATTTCTGGGATAAATGTCCGAACACGCCTCCCGGTGTGGAGGTCGATGAGCACGGTTGTCCGATTGACAGCGACGGAGACGGGGTACCCGATTACCTGGATCTCGAACCAAATACCCCTCCGGGAGCCTTTGTTGATGAGTTTGGCAGGGAAATCACCCCGGAAAAACTGGCCGATCTGCTTGGCAGAAGTGAGAATGCTGTTGCCAGAAACGAAATTGACCTGTTTACATCATTTTCAGTATACAAATATCCCGGATATACAAGCCATATTTATGACGGAATACCCGAAAAGTTCATCCATCTTGATACAGACGGTGATGGCTTCATTTCATTTGAAGAACTTATCAGGGCCATAAACCTGTTTTTTGACGGAAATACAAACCTGACAGCAGAGGATATCTATGAGCTCAACGATTTCTTCTTTTCACAGTAGGGTACAAATACTGCTAAAATCGGCTTTTACACTACCACAGCTAATGTCATTTTGCTTTAACCCAGGTTTTTATTCCACCCCCTAAAATATCTTCAGCCATATAGGCCCTTACGATCTTAACCCGATAAATTCATGACCACACCCAAAGTATCCATACTTTCCGGGTAGCT
>PXAP01000218.1 GCA_003567115.1 Bacteroidota bacterium | reverse complement strand
TGAAAGGGTGTTTCTCGGGGGACTGACTTGTGACAGTGAGGACTACTACAATTCGGAGACACATGCAAATGCCATATTCCTGCCAAAAATTAAAAATGGCGAAATCCAGTTTATCGGACTGTTCCATACAGGGGCCTACCAGGAATCGATCGGAGGCTACGGAGGTCTCCAACACTGCCTGATACCGGCCCCAAAGCATGTTATCATAGACCTGGATGAAAATGGAGAGATTACCACCAAGCTCTTTGCAAAGGAACAAAGCCATAAATCAATGCTGAAAATACTTGGGTATTAATGCTTAATTTAAGACTTTTACAAAACAACCATGTCAAGACTGTTTTATGATCCATTTTGGTGACATCCCGCGTAAATATGCCACCGAAAGCTCTTCGGCAATAGCTGTTCTGCCTGTTCCCTATGATGAAACAAGCACATGGATAAAAGGGGCAAACAAAGGTCCGGAGGCTATTCTTGAGGCTTCTGCAAATTTGGAACTTTATGATATTCAGACCGGCACCGAGGTTTATCTTCGGGGAATATATACCGCCGACCCGGTAACGGAAAAGAGAAGCCCTGAAAAAATGGTCAGCGAAGTTTATAAAAAGGTAAACGCCCTGCTTGAAAACAAGAAGTTCCCGGTTATAATTGGCGGTGAACATTCGGTATCAATTGGAAGTATACAGGCATTTACAGAACATTTCCCCGGACTGTCGGTGTTACAGCTGGATGCACACAGTGATCTGAGGAATGAATATAATGGCTCCCGGTTTAATCATGCATGTGTAATGGCCAGGGTAAAGGAAATTGCCTCTGCAGTGCAGGTAGGTATAAGAGCCACTGATTCGGGAGAATTATCATACATGGATCCGGACAGGGTTTTTTTTGCACATCAGATTTATTACAATAACCAGTGGATGGATAAAGCTGTTGACCTGCTGTCAGAACATGTTTATGTAACAATAGACCTGGATGTTTTTGATCCCTCCGTAATGCCTTCGACAGGAACACCCGAACCGGGAGGGTTGAATTGGTATCAGCTGCTTCCTTTTCTGGAAAAACTTGTTACCCGGAAAAAGTTAGTGGGATTTGACGTGGTGGAACTTTGTCCCTCGTCATTAAACAAAGCCCCGGATTTCCTGGCAGCCAAGCTGATATACAGGCTGCTGAGCATGCAGTTCAGTAAAAAAAGATGAATCAATTATAATATAAACAGATGAAAAAAAAAGACTTTCTTAAAGACCCTGTAAAGCACATAGATATCAAGTCCTTCGATGCTACTTCCATTATTGATGCCATGCGTGATATGTCATTCACCTCCCGCGACACTTCAATTGCTGCAGATATATACACAAAAATGCTGAACGAAAACGAATGCTCGGTCATTCTGACCCTGGCAGGAAGCACAAGTGCAGGAGGATGCATGCAGGTATATACTGACATGGTAAAAAGCAATATGATAGATGTTATTGTTGCATCAGGAGCATCAATAGTGGATATGGACTTTTTTGAGGCTCTGGGATTCAAACATTACAAAGGCTCGCCTGATGCTGATGACAAGCTGCTGCGCAAGTTCTACATAGACCGTATATATGACACCTATATTGATGAGGAAGAGCTGCAGGTTTGTGACCATACCATCATGGGCATTGCCGGCAGGATGGAGCCCGGAGCCTGTTCATCCAGGGAATTTATCAGGGAAATGGGCAGATACCTGGTAAAAAATTCAAAAAAGAAAGATTCACTTGTTCAGGTCTGCTTTGAGCATAATGTCCCCATATTCTGCCCGGCTTTTACTGACAGCAGTGCGGGATTCGGACTGGTAAAGCATCAGTGGGATAATCCCCGGCACCATATAAGCATTGATTCCGTAAAGGATTTTCTTGAACTTACCAAAATAAAGATGGCCGCCCCTTCAACCGGCTTGTTCATGATAGGCGGCGGTGTGCCCAAGAATTTCGCACAAGATACCGTAATCTGTGCAGAAATTCTTGGTAAAGATGTTGAAATGCACAAATATGCCATACAGATTACCGTAGCCGATACCAGAGACGGTTCATGTTCGGGATCAACACTTAAAGAAGCATCATCATGGGGCAAGGTAGATACCGTATATGAGCAGATGGTCTATGCCGAGGCCACCTCAGTGCTTCCGCTTATAGCAAGCTACCTCTATCATAAAGGTGACTGGAAGCAAAGAACGAGAAAGGAATGGAGCAGCATGCTGGATAAGGTTCCCTAAATGAATAGCGGCTGAAACCGGTAAGAGTACTTACATCCTTTTACTCGTAATCTGTCGACAGAACTTCAAACTCGGTACGCCTGT
Source organism: Bacteroidota bacterium (assembly GCA_003567115.1). Taxonomy (GTDB): domain Bacteria; phylum Bacteroidota; class Bacteroidia; order Bacteroidales; family PUMT01; genus PXAP01. Next base: position 8,980 of record PXAP01000218.1, on the reverse strand, counting down.
TGATCTGATGTGCAGCTTCCCTCTGTTGTTCAGCCGGGAGCGATTCGATAAATTCCTCTGTCAGCAGTGTTCCTGAAGGAAGAAAAGGATAATCCTCTGCAAAACGTTCATCAATCACTCTTGGCCTGGACTTTCCATAACCCGTTGCTACGAGTCTGCCGGACGCTATACCGTTCTCAATAAGATAATCGACAACCGACTGGGCACGTTTCTGTGACAACTCCATATTAAAGGCCGCCCCTCCCCTTGAATCGGTATGAGAGGCCAGTTCAATGGTAACGGCCGGGTTGTCATTGAGGATTTCCACCAGCCTGTCAAGAGCAACCAACGATTCGGGCCGCAGATCCCAACTGGCAAAATCGTAAAAGATATTGGGCAGTTCAATTGGCTTGTCGTGGGACTGAATTTCGATTGCAATGGTAAAGTCCTTGCTACGGTCATGCCCCCGTGTTGTCAGGCTTGCTTTATTGGTGAGGTACCCTTCCTTTGATGCAAGAAAAACATAATCCACATTCTGCCGGAGCATAAAGCGGAACAGGCCGTTGTCACCCGTATTCATCTCAAGTATTGTACCGTCACTTCCAACCATTTTTACAGTTGAACCGGAAAGTACATTTTCAGTATCAACATCTGTTACCTTACCATCAACATTAAAGACTAGCGGGGGAAGATAGAAGGAGTAAATATTATCAACATTCATCCTTCCCCGGTTGGAACTGAAATACCCCCTTTCGGCATCCCTTTCAAACACAATACCAAAATCATCGGCAGGTGAGTTTATGGGATAGCCCATATTCTGAACTATCCACCCGCCATCCTCTGACCTGGTGGCCATAAAAATATCCAGTCCACCCATGCCCGGATGTCCGTCTGACGAAAAATACAATGTTCCGTCAGGATGAACATACGGGAAAACCTCATTTCCGGTTGTGTTTATATCCGGGCCCAGATTGAGCGGTGCTCCCCATGAATCATTCCTGCTGCTGCGCGTTACCTTCCAGATATCTTTTTCACCGATGTTTCCCGGCATATCAGAAACAAAATAGAGCGTAAGCTCATCGGGCGTAATAGCAGGATGGGCAGCAACAAGTGAGTCCGGCGCCAGATCAATTACCTCAGGCCTGCCCCAGCTATTGCCGCTTCTGGTCGCCTGATATATCCGGCAACCATTGTTTCTCCTGCGGGTAGCCATGCAGCTTGTAAAATACATCACGGTATGGTCAGGGTTCAGGGCAGGTGTTCCCTCATCAAACTCCGAATTGATACCGTCAAGGGGTGAAGGAGCACTCCATCTTCCCTGTCTGTCCATTCTTGATTCATAAATATTTGCAAAATATTCCCCGGTAACACCATGCCGGTTGTTCCCATTACCTTCACGGGCAGAGGTGAAATACACAAGGTTGTAATATTCACTGGCAAATGCCGGGGAATAATCACTTTGCCTGGAATTGAAAAAATTCACTTCGGATATTTCATAGCCCATTGGGTTCTCCAGCCATTGCATTGCCAGCTCGGATGACTTTATGCCTGTCTCCCCTCTGGGATCATCGGGTACAAGCTCCCGGTAAATTTTAAACTGCTCAATGGCCTCTTCATATTTTTCATTCATCTTCAGGGCCTCTCCAAAATACCAGTAAACCTCAGGATCATCGTATCTAAGATTAACAGCCCTTCTGAACCAGCCTTCAGTCTGCCGGATATCAGAAACTTTCATGTAACATCTGGCAATAATAAAAACTATCTCTGAACGCAGTTCTCTGTCACTTGCGGCAGAATACGCATTCTTGTACAGATCTATAGCCTCATAATATTCTCCTGCATTATAGGCTCGTTCTGCCCTTTCCAGTCGCCTGGACTGGGCATGAAGATCTGAAAAAAAGAACAGTCCGATAAAAATAAATGCAAGGGTTGAATGGATCTTCATCTGAAAAGATAATTAATTGTACTATGTAAATGTAGAAATTTTTGACTCAAAAAAAACCGGATAAACCCTCTGCCCTTCAGATTCCGGTGAAACCGGTAAATAAATCACTTCCCTTATCGGGGAACATAATACATATTTACATAAAACAAAACCGGGACATATTATATTGTCCCGGTTCATGCAAATTATGAAAAAAACCAAACTAACCTGCAAAACTATCTTATGAAAAGCAACTCACGGTATTTTGGCAGCGGCCATATTTCGTCATCCACGATCATTTCAAGATGATCAATCTGATAGCGAATCTCACCCAGATATGGCTTAACGTTATCGTTATATCCTTTTGCTTTTTCCCTGATATCTTCTATAACATTTACTTTTCTTCTTTCATCAATCATTTGGTTGACCTTTGTATTGACTATTCCGGCCCGGGTTGATATCTCCCTGATCGTTTCCATCTGATTTGCTGCCATTTTTTCAAATTCATCGCCGGGAAACAAGCTTTTCAAACCTTTCACATTTTCTATAAGTACATTTTGATACCTGTAGACTGTGGGAAGAATATGGTTAACAGCCAGATCACCAAGTACCCGGGCTTCTATCTGTATTTTTTTGGTATGTTTTTCCATGTCAATTTCAAGCCGCGCCTCGAGCTCATGTTCTGAAAACACTTTCATTTCAGAAAAAAGATCCTTTGATTCCCTTGAAACTATAGATGTCAGCGAATCAAGCACATCATTCACATTGGTCAGTCCACGACCGGCAGCCTCTTTTACCCATTCTTCAGAATAATTATTGCCATCAAACCTCACTTTCTTGGATGCAAGAACAAATTTCTTGATTACCTGGAATATCGCCTCATCCTTATTGACACCTTTTTCAATAAAAGTGTCAACCTCTTTTTTAAACTCCTTTAACTGCCTGGCAACAATACTGTTCAATGTCATCATAGGAAATGCCACGTTGGCTGATGACCCCACGGCTCTGAACTCAAAGCGGTTACCGGTAAAAGCAAATGGAGAAGTCCGGTTGCGGTCGGTATTGTCAGGCATTATTTCAGGTATTTTGCCAACATCAAGTTTAAGCTCGGTTTTCTCATCCGGGCTCATCTTCTTACCTGAAACCCTGGTTTCAATCTCATTGAGAGTCCTGTTCATTTCTTCACCGAGAAAAATTGACATTATGGCCGGGGGAGCCTCGGCAGCTCCGAGCCTGTGCTCATTACCCAGTGAAACTATACTTGCCCTCAGTATATCCTGGTATTCAAATACTCCCTTTATAACCGAAACAAGGGCAGAAAGGAACAACATGTTTGTTTTCGGTGTTTTGCCGGGAGAAAATAGGTTGACCCCGGTGTCGGTTAAAAGTGACCAGTTGCAATGCTTGCCGGAACCATTTACATTATTATAGGGTTTCTCATGAAACAAAACTTTAAAACGGTGTTTCTTTGCCACCTTTCTCATAATTGTCATCAGCAACTGGTTATGGTCTACAGCAAGATTAACCTCCTCGAAAACGGGGGCACATTCATACTGGTTGGGGGCCACCTCATTGTGCCGGGTCTTTACAGGTATACCCAGTTTGTAAGCTTCAATCTCAAATTCACGCATAAAAGCGGCTACCCTCATTGGAATGTACCCAAAATAATGGTCTGCAAGCTGCTGATCCTTTGCAGATGAATGTCCCATCAGGGTGCGGTCTGTAAGCTTAAGGTCGGGCCTGGCATTGAAAAGGGCATCATCAACCAGGAAATATTCCTGCTCACAACCAAGTCCCACATTAACCTTTGTAACATTTTTATCAAAATAGTTACAAAGATCGACGGCTGCTTTGTCAACAGCTTCGATCGATTTTAAGAGGGGAGTTTTGTAATCCAGTGAATCACCTTTGAAAGAGACATATACCGATGGTATACAAAGAGTGTGATCCATTACAAAAGCCGGAGAAGAAGGATCCCATGCAGTGTAACCACGTGCCTCAAATGTATTCCGCATACCTCCGCTGGGAAGACTGGAGGCATCCGGCTCCTGCTGTACAAGTTTACCTCCGTCAAAATTCTCAATTACATAGGCATCAGAAGCCGGTTCAAAAAAAGCATCATGTTTTTCGGCCGTTGCCCCTGTAAGCGGATGAAACCAGTGAGTATAATGTGTTGCTCCCCGGTCTATTGCCCAGGCCTTCATACCCGATGAAATCTGGTTTGAAACCTTACGGTCTACCTTTGTTCCTTTATTAATGGCTTGCATAACACTGTCAAATGCTTCCTGCGACAGATATTCCTGCATTTTTTTCTTGTTGAACACATTGACCGCAAAATATTCCGATGTCTTAACCGAAGGAGCTTCAACCTTCAGTGTCGGGCGGGAAATAGCCTGTTCAACTGCCTTGTATCGGAGTGTACTCATGTTGATTGGTTTTTTAGTTATATACTCATATAATTTCACGACAAATATATAATTTATATTTGCCACCCCCAAATTTATAGACCTTAAAATTTATTTTTTATACTTTTTTTTATTACACCCCCTATTTTTATACCCCTATGTTCGCAAATATTTATTATTTTAAAGTTCCTGAAAAAAAAGTCACAAAAAAACCGGTCGCTTAATTAATAAACCGGTTTGATAAAATGAATCAACAGAGCTATAAGCTTCTGCCGGTACTACTCAGGTTTTTTGGTATAATAACTGTAAAACAATGGTATGGTTTCAATTCCCTTGTAAAAATTCCCTAAAGGATAATTCTCATTGGGTGAATGTATAGCATCACTTTCAAGTCCGAATCCCATCAAAATTGACTTAACACCAAGAACTTTTTCAAACCGGGAAATTATGGGAATACTCCCCCCGCTGCGAAACGGAACGGGCTTTTTCCCGAAGGTCTTTTCATAAGCCCTGCTTGCAGCAAGGTATGCAGGATGATCGACCGGAGAAACATATCCTTCACCTCCATGCAAAACCCTGGCAGAAACCCTGACTCCCGGAGGTGCTATTGATTCAAAATGTTTTATGAACAAATTGTCGATTTTTTCCGGACTCTGGTTGGGAACCAGTCGCATCGATATCTTGGCACAGGCTTTTGCAGGAAGTATGGTCTTAGCCCCCTCCTCTGTATATCCACCCCATATACCATTTACATCGAGAGAGGGACGTATACCGGTACGTTCCATTGTAGAGTAACCTTCCTCTCCGCTTAGCTCATCAACATCGATATCCTTTTTATACTGTTCGATATCAAAGGGGGCTTTAGCCATTTCTTTGCGTTCCAGTGGACTGGCTTCCAGGACATCATCATAAAAACCCGGTATGGTAACCCGGTTATTCTCATCAGTAAGAGATGCTATCATCCTGGCAAGTACATTAACGGGATTTGCCACTGCACCTCCATATAAGCCTGAATGAAGATCACGGTTGGGACCCCTGACCTCAACCTCAACATAGCTTAATCCACGCAAACCGGTAGTTATAGAGGGTACATCAGGACCTATCATGCTGGTATCAGACACAATAATAACGTCACATTTCAGCTTCTCCTTGTTTGCATGGCAAAATTTTACCAGGCTGGGCGAACCAATTTCTTCTTCGCCCTCTACCATAAACTTGACATTGCAGGGCAGGGTGCCGGTTTTTACCATATATTCAAATGCATATACATGCATGAACAATTGCCCCTTGTCATCATCTGCACCCCTTCCCCATATCTTCCCTTCACGTATTTCAGGTTCAAAGGGAGGTGACTTCCAGAGATCAAGCGGTTCGGCCGGCTGAACATCATAATGACCGTAAACCATAACAACAGGTAGTGCGGGATCAATAATCTTTTCGGCATATAACACCGGATGACCATCAGTGGAAATAACCTCTGCCATATCTGCACCGGCATCCAGAAGGGACTTCCTTATATATTCAGCTGCCTTATGCATATCAGGTTTGTTTTCTTTTCTGGAACTCACCGAGGGGATGCGTATCAGACCAAACAGCTCTTCCAGAAAGCGGTCTTTATTCTCTTCTATGTAACTTTTAATGTTTTCCATAATAATTTCAGATTATTTATTATTAACAGACAGCAATAAACTGATCAACCATTTTTGCCCGATCGGCTCAATAGTTGCATTGTAAACTGCTTTCACCTATTTCCCGACAAAAGACTCTGCCGCTATCTCCATCTGATGATAGAATGTTTCACCGAAACGCCGGATTATTGACTCTCTGCAAAAAACAAAAACGGGCACATTGAGTCTGTTACCTTCAGATACGGCAGGCCTGCATGTAGACCAGCGATCGTAATTTACGGCAGTAAATTTGTCATACTCCCTGACCCGTACAGGATACAAATGACAGGAAAGTGGTTTGCGGAATTTTATTAATCCGTCAGACCATGCCTCTTCTATGGCACAACGGGCAATACCATCTATAAATACGGCGTAGGCACATTCTTTTTCATTAAGAAGAGGTGTTACCGGTTCATCATCACTTTCATCCAGAACATGAGTTCCATGAAGATCAATTAAGTCAGCCGATTCAGGACGCAGATACTGCCTGATAACGGGAAAAATATTCTTCAGTACAGGAAGCTCCTCCTCCAGCAGCGGAGCACCGGCATCACCAAGTACGCAGCACGCTCCCCTGCACTTAACAGGATCACACACGAACTTTTCTTCAAACAGAGAAAGCCCTATGATCTTATCATTGATCTGCAGCATAGTGGTCATTCAATCAATACCTTGCCCGTCATCTCTCCGGATACGGGAATTCCCATTATTTGAAGCAGTGTGGGTGCCACATCGGCAAGTATCCCGTTTTGGACTACACCGTTATGTTCTGATACAAGAATACAGGGTACAGGATTAAGAGAATGGGCTGTATTCATTGACCCATCCGGATTAAGAGCATTATCGGCGTTCCCGTGGTCTGAAATTATCATACTTACATAGCCGTTTTCACTTGCTGCATCAACCACCTCACCCACACATTCATCAACCGTTTCCACTGCCTTCCGGATGGCATCATAAACACCCGAATGACCAACCATATCGCAGTTTGCAAAATTGAGGCAGATAAAATCGAAACTTTTATTATTCAGCTCTTTTACAACTGCATCTTTAACCTCCCGTGCGCTCATTTCGGGCTGAAGGTCATAGGTAGCAACCTTGGGTGAAGGAATCAATATGCGGCTTTCATTCTCAAACTTCTTTTCGCGTCCTCCTGAAAAGAAGAAAGTTACATGTCCGTATTTTTCCGTCTCTGCAATCCTCAATTGCTTTTTCCCTGCCTTTGCCAGCAATTCACCCATTGTATTGGTCAGGTTTTCCTTATCGAATAAAATTTTCACATCCTTGAAGGTATCGTCATATCTTGTCATAGTTATATAATACAGAGGAATGGTCTTCATGTTGTATTCGGGAAAATCCTTTTGTGTAAGCGCAACTGTAATTTCCCTGAGGCGGTCGGTCCGGAAGTTAAAACAGATAACCACATCCCCGGGTTTTATCTTGCCTGCAGCCTGGCCGGAGTCATCAACCATAACAATGGGTTTTATGAACTCATCGGTCACTTCTTCATTATATGACTCCCTGATTGCCTCCAGGATATCGGTTGCGGGCCTGCCTTTACCGTGAACAAGCAGATCATAGGCCATTTTTATCCTTTCCCAGCGCTTGTCCCTGTCCATTGCATAATAGCGTCCGACCAGGGATGCTATCTTTCCGTTTGATTTATCAAGATGTTCCTGAAGGTTCTTCACAAAACCATAGCCACTTTTAGGGTCTGTATCCCGGCCATCGGTAAATGCATGCACATATACATCCTTCAGGCCGTATTCTCCGGTTATATCACACAATTTATAAAGGTGTTTATCGGAAGAATGCACCCCCCCGTCACTTACCAGTCCCAGAAAATGGACAGCCTTATTGTTTTCCCTGGCATAGTTCATTGCCTCCTTGAGCACCGGGTTATCGGATATGCTGTTATCCTCAATAGCGAGGTTTATCTTGACCAGGTCCTGATATACTTTCTTTCCTGCACCGATATTAAGATGCCCTACCTCCGAATTCCCCATCTGTCCCTCAGGCAATCCAACGTTTTCACCTGAGGCCATCAGCACGGAACCGGGGTATTTCTCCTGAAGCCCGTCCATGACCGGGGTATTGGCATTATAAATAATGTCTGATTTTGATTTATCTCCGATTCCCCATCCGTCGAGTATTATAAGTATCGCTTTTTTATTTTCCATAATATTATTATCATTTTATAAAATATCATGCAAAATTATTCTTTTTCCCGTAGGAAAAAACCGGCAGGGAAAATTTAATATACAATAACCTTCATGATCTGATGAGGTTTTAATAATTTAGCGGTCATTAAGGCTCGTTCGGTTTATTAGCCTGATTGACTCATTAACTTAATGATAAACAATTCAAATCCTATGGATGATATAAGTTAAAGCGAAGCGGTTCCGAGCTGTAAACAGAAATTTTGGATATTTTTTAAGACAAAATTTCTGTTTTTTTACAGGAGAAATATTTATGAATTAATGAGACTAAAAAATAATAATCCCAGGATTAGCTGCATATAAAAAATGAATTCATGGCTGAAAATAATAATCCCAATATAGAGGAGCTGCATGCTTCAGATAATTATCAACTGGTTAAAACTTTAAAGCACAGCGAAATTGTGGATTTTGTCATGCAGCAGCTTAAACAACTGAGACGGCCCATGCTGTTTTTTTACGGCTTTACCCTTGTACTGTTTCTGATAATTGTGTGGATAACCCTGGTTAATTTTATCAATCCGGTTATTTCATGGGGTTCATACTGGCTTTTCCTGCTGTACGGAATAGTGGCAGGTATGGTTTTGGTAATACCTGTTCACGAAGCTTTGCACGGCCTGGCATACTGGCTTGCCGGAGCAAAAAGAGTAAAATATGGAATGGACCTGAGGCAAATGGTTTTCTATGCAAGTGCCCCGGGTTTTGTGGCAGACAAACATGCTTTTACCGTTATAGCCTTCTTGCCATTTATAATAATCAACCTCTTTTTCGGAACAGGCATAGTTTTTG